>DATHUZ010000140.1:0-4165 GCA_035461725.1 Anaerolineae bacterium | reverse complement strand
GGCCCGGCGCAATGCGGACAGGTAAAAGTAGCGCACCAGGTCGCGCGGCGACAGGCCGCGCAGCAGGCGCAGCCCTCGCCGCCGGCCCGGCAGCTCCACCCCTGCTCCGCGCTCGGCCAGGCGGCGCACGAGGCGTGCCTGCGCCTCCTCGCGCCAGCCGAGGAAGCGGCGCCAGAGTGCGCGCAGCCACGTCGCCAACCGCGCCCGCCATCCCTCTCCTTCTTCGACCTCGAGCTCGTCCATGCCGAACCGGTCGCGCACAAAGCGGACGAGTGTGTAGCCGAGGATGGCCAGGATCGTGATCCAGAACAGGGCCGACCCCAGGACCTGGAGCCAGGGGTACGTCGCCGCGGCGGCACCCGCCTCTGCCGGAGCGGGGGTAGCGAGTGGCTGCTGCGGCATGACGGGCGGCTCGGGCTGTTCGCTGCCCGGCACCAGGAGCCAGAGAAGCCACGCGAGCAGGTAAAATAGCAGGCCGGCAATGGCTCCCAGGAACTGGATCACTATAAAGATGAGGCCGATGATGGCGGTCAGCGGTCCCATGGCGTACTGCGTCGGCAGCAGCAGGGCCAAAAGCGCGACGACGACCAGAAACAGGGCTGCCCAGCCGAGCCAACGCCGCCCCGTGCCCTCGCGCACCGGGATGCCCTGCACGCGCCAGCCGGTGTGGAGCAGCGTGTAGTGGGCGTGGCTGAGGAGCGTGATGCCGAGGGCAAAGTAGAGCAGAATCGGCAGCGCCAGGGTGCGCACAGACGTGACAAAAGCGTGCAGCACGACCGACGCGACGATCAGCGCCAGCCCACCCCACACAAAGCTCTCAGCCAGGCTGTTGAACTGCTCCTGGCGATCGCGCATGGCCGACGGCTGCGTGATCCAGAGATAGTACTCGGGTGAGGTTTTGTCCGGCGGCGGGCTCAGCGCCAGGGTGTCGGCCTCCATCTCGGCCGCCTGGCGCGCGATCAGAATGGACCCGGCCCACAAGGGCACAAAGAGGAGCAGGGTGAGGCTGTCGACGTTGGTGAAAAAGCGCGCGGGATCGTCGATCCACGTGGTGGCCTCGATCCAGAGTCGATCCAGGCCGAGGGACAGATAGTTGACAAACTTGAGGGCGATACCGAGGAGCAGTGCCTCTGCCATCCGCGACACCAGGTATGCCCAACCGGTGATCCGGCGGCGGGCCAGCACCTGCTCGGAGAGGATGCCTTCCAGGGCGGCGAAAAAGAGGAACCAGAGAAAGGGCACGTCGTTCCAGCCGGGCATGAGCCACTCGAGGAACTTGGCCGCAGGCGACGCCACGCAGACCAGCATGCCGGCGATCAATCCCGCCCGGAAGAGGCGCTCGCGCCAGGCGCTGCCTTCCCGCTCTTCGGTCATTGCCACACTTCCATGTCCTGCTCGCGCCACAGGCGCACGGTTTGCACGCCGATCTGGCCGGCGCGCTGCGCCAGCGAAGCAAAGCCAGGATCGGGGGTGGTGAGCACCAACGTCACGGCCAGGCCGCGGCGACGGAGCAGCAAAAGCGAGTCGAGAAGGCCCTCTGTCTCGCGCGAGGTGATGGCGAGCACCGTGCTGCCCCAGGGCAGCGCCAGGCTCTTCAAGTTGACAAGCTCGCGGAACGAGGCGAGCGCCTGCCCTTCGGGCGCCACTTCGATCCGCGCCAGGAGGTCGAGAACGTGTGCCAGGTGTTCTCGCCCCTTGCGGACAGGCAGCGACGGCAGAGCCCCACCTGCCGATGGATCGCGCCGCCCCGCCCCGAGCGGGTTGGGGTCTGCGGGTGGCCGGCCTTCAGGCGCCGCCGGGTCGTGCCCATTGCACGCCAGCCCCACGGCCTGGCGCAGCTCTACCAGGTGCGCGGCCGCGGAGGCGGCGGCTATGATGCCGAGCTCTGTGGCGTCGTAGCGATCCGGCTGGGGATACTCGTCGGCCGCGAGGTTGAGCAGGATGGCGGTCTCGATGGCAATCGCCGGCTCGTAGCGGCGGACCTGGAGCGAGCCGACGCGCGCGGTCGTCTTCCAGTCCATGCGCCGCAGCGAGTCGCCGGGCTGATAGTCGCGCACACCCTGGACGCGGCTCGGGTCCTCGAAGAGACGCTCGTGCCTCGGGAGCACGCCGACGGGCATCCACGAGGGCAGTCCGAGCTCGTGCAGCGGCAAGATCTTGGGATAGACGATCACGGTGCCGCCCTCTCCCTGGCGCGCTTCGTACCTGGCCGTGCCGAGCAGGTCGCCGCCCAGTGTCACGAATGGCCCCACAGGATAATATCCCCGCCGTCGCCCGACCAGCGTGTAGCTGAGGCGCAGGTCCTCTTTGGGCAGCAGCGAGACGATCCGGCGAAAGGGGCCGCCGCTCGTCAGATCAGAAGGCACGGTGTCGGTGAGGCGCATCCAGAGGACGGGCAGCCAGCTATTGTTGCGCACGTGCACGGCCACGTCGAACCTGGTGCCGAGCAAGACACGATCGTCGTGCCGGCGCTCGATGGTGACAGCACGCAGCGAGCGGCGCGCCCACCAGCGGCCGAGCAGATAGATGCCAAAGAGGGCATAGAGGAGGTAAAAAAAGAAGTTGGCGCCGGTGAAAAAGGCGGCCGCGGTCAGTGCTGCCAGGAAAGGCAGGATGCGGCCCATGGCGTTACTCCAGCTCGCCGACGTCGAGGGGCGTGCTGTCGAGCAGATCGGCCACCACGCGCTCGGCGCGGTAGCCGCGCAGCGCGCTCTCGGCGCGCACAATAAGCCTGTGGGCGAGGGCGGGCACCGCGAGCACCTTGACGTCGTCGGGCACCACATAGTCGCGCCCATGCAGGGCGGCACGCGCCTGGGCGCACTTGAAGAGGGCCAGGCTGCCGCGTGGGCTGGCGCCGAGTGCCAGGTCGTGGTGCGTGCGGGTGGCGTGCACCAGCCGCACCGCGTAATCGCGCACCGTGTCGTCGACGTGGACCTCCCACACCAGCCGCTGCAGGTCGAGCAGCCGCGGGCCCTCCACAACCTGCCCGATGGCCTGGATCGGGTGCTCGCGCTGAAGGTTGAGCAGGATCTGAGACTCTTCGGCCAGCGAGGGGTAGCCCACCGACAGCTTGAGCAAAAAGCGGTCGAGCTGCGCCTCGGGCAGTGGGAAAGTGCCCTCGTACTCGATCGGGTTCTGGGTGGCCATGACGAGGAAGGGGCGGTTGAGCTTGTGGGTGACACCGTCAACCGTGACCTGCCCCTCGCCCATGGCCTCCAGGAGCGCGCTCTGGGTGCGCGGGGTGGCACGGTTGACCTCGTCGGCGAGCAGGACGTTGGAAAAGGCGGGACCGGCGCGGAACTCGAACTCGCCGGTGCGCTGGTTGTAAACCGACACGCCGGTGATGTCGTTGGGCAGCAGGTCGGGCGTGCACTGCAGGCGCTTGAACGACAGGCCAAGTGAGGCGGCCACGGCGCGCGCGAGCATCGTCTTGCCGGTGCCCGGCACGTCCTCGATGAGGACGTGCCCCTCGCAGAGGAGCGCCACCATCACCAACTCGATCGTCTCGCGCTTGCCGACGATCACGCGCTCCACGTTGTCAATTACCTGTGCCGCGAACTGCCGAACCTCGCGTGGCTCCATGTGCCGCACCCTCGAGAACTGCCTTCTTTGGCCGCCGGTGCCGGGCTCTGGTCCGGCACGAGCGGAGAGAGACTTTTGTCGTACGACATGTCAATTGTACAACACGCCTGCCTGGCTGTCAACTGGCTGCGTGCCACGCGGTTGGTAGCTTGGGCTTCAGGATCGTAGGTCACCTCGACAACCGGCTTGCATCGGAGGGCCAGCTTGCTCGGGGTGTCTCCACCGAGCGAGAGTCTCCCCGAGCAAGCTCGGGCCTCCACAGACAAGGCCGATAGATTTGAAATGCACCCGATTGGTAGCTTGTACGGCCCTGTGATACAATGTGCGTACCGATCTACTGGAGGGGGCGCAGATGGCAGAGATGCGTGTGAAAGTGAAGGACGTCGAGTTGCAGGTTCGCGAGCATGGGCAGGGAGAAGCGATCGTTTTTCTCCACTTTAGTGGCGCAAACCTGATGATGTGGGAGCGGGCCATTCCCTATTTTCAGGATCGTTATCGCCTGATACTCGTGGACCTGCGTGGGCACGGCAAGTCGGACAGGCCCGACACGGGTTATCACATGGATGAGCTGGCGGGCGACGTG
>DATHUZ010000139.1:0-3033 GCA_035461725.1 Anaerolineae bacterium | reverse complement strand
CCCGCCGCTCCCTCTTGCGCGCCACCAGCGGCGATCCCTACCTCATCCGCCGCATCTGTGACCACTCCATCGAAAAGACCTCTGCCACGAGCGCAGACGCCGGTTCTGCGCCCCGCCTCTGCGCCAGGACGGTGAGCCGCGTCGTCCGCGCCTTCCTGCGCGACGAGGTCTACCACTATGCCCCCCTCCAGGAAGCGGTCCGCCTCCTCGAAGAGGACCCCGACCTGCTCCACTGCATCCTGCTCCTCGTCGCTCACGGCACCGTGGCCCGCTCCGAGCTGCCCTTGCCCCTCTCCCCCGACCTCGACCCCCTCTACCTCACCGGCGTCGTCGAGCAGGTAGGCGACGGCAGCTATCGCATTCAGAACCACATCTACCGCGACTTTTTCACATCACACTTTCACGCTGGCCACGTCGGCCACTTGCTGGCCATCACCGGCCGTTGGGATGCGGCGATCGACTACCTCGAAGCAGCCATCAAGCAGGGCAACGAGCAGGCGCAGCTCGATCTCTTGCCCGCCGTCATCAACTCCATGTACGCCGCCGACGACATCGGCCAGGCGGCGCGCTTTATGGCGCGTGGCCTCGCCGCCGGGTTTGGCGTTGTTGAGGCGCGCATCTGGCACGCCCCACCACACGAAAAGGTCCTGCGCCTCGTTGGGCACATGGGCCCACCGGCAGGTGACGAGGTCCCGGGTACCCCCCAGGCAGACCCGAGTCTGCCTCGATCCTGGAGTGCCACCGAGATGCCGCTCACGGCCGACCGCCTCGAAGCCCGCGCCTGTCGCCAGGGGCGCGCCCTTCGTGGCCCCGAAGGACCGCGTCACGTGTGGCGCGTCATCCCCCTCCTCGTCCCCGGTCTGAAACCCATCGGCGCTGTCAGCGTGTGCGACGACCTCCTCGCCACCCGGTCCACCGGCCAGCGCGAGCGCGACCGCCAGCTCCTCGGTTACCTCAACCAGGCCGCGCGCGCCCTGCACGCCGTCACCACCCGGCGCCGCGAGCTGACCCTTGCCGGGCGCGTGCAGACCAGCCTGCTGCCCGTCCGCCCACCACAGCTCCCCGGCTGGCAGATCGCCGCCGCTCTCCGTCCTGCCCGCGAGGCATCGGGCGACTTTTTCGACTTTATCCCCCTCCCTGGCGGGCGGCTCGGCCTCGTCATCGCCGACGTCGCCGACAAGGGCATGGCTGCCGCCCTCTACATGGCCCTCAGCCGCACCCTGATCCGCACCTACGCCGCCGACTATCCCGACCGCCCCGACCTCGCCCTGCGCGCCGCCAACGGGCGCATCCTTGCCGACACCCAGGCCGACCTCTTTGTCACCGTCTTTTACGGCGTCCTGTCGCCCGACGCCGCCACCCTCACCTACTGCAACGCCGGCCATCACCCCCCGTATCTCCTCAGCGCGCACAACGGCGATCTGCCCCAGCCACTGCCCGGCCACGGCATGGCCCTCGGCATCATGCACGACTCCCACTGGGAGCACGCCACCGTCCGCATCCCACCCGGCACCGCTCTCGTCCTCTACACCGATGGCGTGCTTGATGCGCAGAACTCGACGGAGAACCGCTTTGGCACTCAGCAGATGCTCGACGCCGCGCTGTCCGGCTTGCGTGCCGGCCGCAGTCCCCAGGTCGACATCCTCAACCGTCTCCAGCAGTTCGTTGGCGACGCGCCCCAGTTCGACGACATCACCCTCATGACCATCGTCCGCGACCCCGCCCAGCCACCTCTGCGCCACCCACCCGGAAGCCTGACCGGCCCGAGCCCGATTTCCCGGGTTGCCTGATTCACCGATCACTGCATCCGGTGCCTCCTCCCTCACCTGGTGTCAATTTGCGTACCGTTGCTATATCTTGTTACAACATGTAACACCAGATTTGACACCCTTCTACTTCGGTAGTACAATCCTGCACGAACAAAGGGGAGCCTTATTCGTGGACGATCTGCTGACGACAAAGCAGTTGCAAGAAGTGCTGCAGGTGGACCGGATCACCATATACCGGATGTTGAACGACGGCCGGCTTTCTGGATTCAAGGTCGGAGGCCAATGGCGCTTTTCCGCACGCGAGATCGAGCGCTGGCTGCGCGATCGGCGCGAGGCCATCGAGGCGATACCCCCTCCGCCCCACACAGAATCGCTGCCGCCCGCCGCACACGATGCCCTGCCCTTGTCGTGCATCTCGGCCATTCAGGGAATTTATGCCGAGGCGCTGCGGGTGGCGGGTGTCGTGACCAACCTGGAGGGTGTCCCCATCGTCCCTGTCAGCAACTCGTCCGCCTTCTGTGACCTGATCCTGTCCACCCCTGAAGGTCTCAGCCGCTGCGCCGCCGACTGGCGACAAATCAATCACGAGCGCCCGCTCCCCTGCCACGCCGGCCTGTTGTGCACCAGCTTGCCCATTGTGCTGGAGGGTGAATCGCTCGCAATCGCCGCTGCTTGCCAGTTTGCCACGCCCCCGTTGGGCGACGACTCCGAATGGCAGGCCCGGATCGTCCAGCTCGCTACCGGCCTTTCCATTGACGAGCAACTGCTCCACGCTGCCGCGGACAGTGTGCCAGTGTTGTCCGAAGCCGAGTTGTCGCGCATCCCGCACATTCTCCGCCGCGTGTCCGAGACCATGACGGAAATCGGGCAGGAGCGCCTAAAGCTGGTAAGCCGCCTGAGGCACATCGCTCAGGTGAGTCAGGTTTAATCGAGGAGGATTGAATGACCGAAGAGACCAAGCCGCAAAAGTGTTCCATCATCGTCTTCAGTGGGGACATGGACAAGGTCATGGGCGCCTTTATCATCGCCACCACTGCCGCCGCCATGGGCATGGACACCACCATGTTCTTTACCTTTTGGGGCCTGAAGGCCATTCAGAAGGGCAACCGCACGGGAGCTGGCCTGTTTGGGCGGATGCTCGGCTTCATGAACCGTGGCGGCATCGACCGCATCGGCCCGTCGCGCTTTAACTTTGGTGGCATGGGTCGCTGGATGTTCAAAAAGATGATGCGCGATCAGGGGGTTGCCTCCTTGCCCGAGCTGC
>DATHUZ010000138.1:0-1763 GCA_035461725.1 Anaerolineae bacterium | reverse complement strand
TCCAGGATGAGGCGGTCGCCATCCACGGCGAGCACGCGCGCGTGCTCGGTGCCGGCGTGAAAAAAGGCGTCTACCGGTGTGGGTACCTCGATGCGATGGCTGAGGCGCACCTCGGTGTAGGGGGGGATGGCGGCACCGACGACGCGAAGCTGCCGGCCCTTCAGGTCGATCCAGAGCGGCTGGCCGAAGGTAAGCAGCCGCTCGATCGCCTCCGTGGGGCCCGCGCGCAGCGGCATGACCGTATTCAGCCGGAACCCCGATACCAGCGGATGGGCCGCCACCTCATCCAAAAACGTCGCATACGGCGGCACCGTCACAATCGCGTCTACTTTCATATCTTGAGCGTAGTGTCGCAGTACTTGCATTTGAACATGCCGGCGGCGTCGACGGGGATGGAGGCGCCACAGCGGGGGCACTTCATGGCGATCGGCTGGCTGACGCTCTGCACCTTCTCCTCGCTCTGGCGCGCCCGCATGTTGTCCTGAAAGTCGCCAAAGTGTCCCCACGCGCGGGCGACGAGCCCCATTGCGTAATCGACCGCGCGCTGCTCGTCGGCAATGTGCATGATCTTTTGGCCGCCGATCGCCTGTGCCCACTGCTCGTCCACAAAGTCCAGCGGCCTGCCCGTGGGCCGGCGCAGGAACCAGGTATTCCACCGCTTGCTCACCTGCTGCCACGCCTTGACCGCATCGACGTCGCGGCCCACCTCGTCACCCAGATAGTGGGAGATCTGCCCCTGTGGCACGGTGGGGTGCATGGTCACATCGCCAAAGACGATCAGGAACGGCGGCTCGTCGAGGACCGGGACCTCCACGTGGGTATTGACCCAGTGGGCAAAGAGGCCGTAACTCTCGGGCGCGTCGCCGCCGCCACCCTCACCAAAAAGCGAGCCGAGGAGCTGCTCCAGGTCAAACCCGGCGGCAAAGGTGGTCACCTGCAGCGGCCACCGGTCGCAGTTGGCATCGCCGATGGCGGCGAAGCAGATCTCGAGATCGGGGCGGTACTGCGACAGGCTGTTGTAGAGCAGCGGCAGCCGGTCAAAGATCTCGAAGGGCCATTGGGCCATCGAGCCGGTGACGTCGACGGCGATGATGAGCGGGTTTTTGGAGGTGCTGCGGATGCGCTTTTTCGGGTCGACGATCTTTTCGTTCGGACCGTCGCGCCGGTCGTAGGTGCGCGGCCCACTCTCACGCGCGCGCTCGGCGGCGTCCAGCGCGACGGCTCCCAGGCGATAGCTGTATTCGCCCTTGCCATACCACTTGCTGGTGTCTTCATCCCACGAGTACATTGTGTCCTCCCGCTAGAATTCGGTTACACAGAGATACACAGAGACGCACGGAGACACACAGAGAATTCTCTATCTCTTCTCTTTCCAGGTTCTCCTCTGTGTATCTCCGTTCTCCTCTGTGCATCTCTGTGTAACAGGGCTAACCAACCATCAGGTCCATTGCGAGCGTCTCGAGCCCGAACTCGCGCCGGAAACGCTCGTCCAGGCCGTGGGACGTGATATAGCGTGCGATGTCAGGCGGCACCAGGTCACGCCAGCCGGGGCCGCGGGCCATCTCACGCCGGACGAGGGTGCCGTCGACCGGCACGCGCTCGGCCACCGGCAGTAGCTGCACGGGGTGTGCAAGGGCAAAGCCGGCGCGCATCAGGCTGGCGACGTAGGGGTTGGCGGTGACAAAGAGGTCGAGCGGTCCGAGCAGGTCGAGGACCATCAGGCGCCAGCGCGGGCCGTCGTCGAGGTCGGCGACGGGCAGGAG
>DATHUZ010000137.1:0-3841 GCA_035461725.1 Anaerolineae bacterium | reverse complement strand
GTCTCGACGCTGGTGTGGCAGTAGCGGCAGTCGACCGCCAGGTCGCCGGCGTGCCACGCGTGGCTGAACGGCACAGGCTGATCCTCGCCGCGGCCCGCTCCAAAGAACTCGCGCGGCACGGTCGGCTCTCTGGCCTGCAGCGATCGCCGGGTCTTGCTCAGCGTGTACAGATAGGCGGCAATGTCGCGCGCGTCCTCGTCGGTGACGCCCATGTCGGGCATCGCCACCCCCGGCAGCACCGACTGCGGGTCCTGGATCCAGCGCACCAGGTTCTCCGGCTCGTTGTGCAGCAGCCCGGCGATGTAAACACGGTCGGCCCAGAAAAAGAGCGGCGGGCCCACCACTCCATCCGCGTCAGGAATGCCCGGAATCGTGTGGCAGGCGGGGCAGCCGTAGCGCTCGATGGCGTCCCTGCCGCGTGACGGATCTCCACCCACGACGCGCGTCCCTGTTGACTCGACGCACGCCAACAGCAGGCTGAGGCATAGGATGGCAGCCAGGGAGCGCGCAGCCGCGCAGGTTGGCCCGCCGCGGGGCATCGTCTTCCTCCTCCTCGTGTGTCTGGTGCCACGCGGCGCTCGCATGTTTCGAGAGCGACGTGGCAGAAGCAGGCACGGGGCGTATCAATCCCGACAGGCGGCCGCCACTCACCGGCGCGCTGCCAACCTGGAACTGAACGAGCCAACCCGACAATGGGGAATGGTCCGGCGATGAACCGCTTTTATTCTACCCCAACTCCGGGATCGAGTCAAGTCGCCAGCAGCCGCGGTGCACTACTGTCCCCGTATCTTTAGCCCCGTCTTTTCCCCCACGATAAAGATGTGCTTATTGTACGAGTTAGGACAGCCGCTGGCAAACCCTCCCGGCGTAAAATACCACGCGTCGAGCACCGTCTCGTCAAAGACGAACCTGCGGTTGGGATAGTAGAGTGGGATCGTCGGCACGTCCTCTGCCAGGATGAGCTGCATCTCGTACACCATCTCGCGCCGCGCGGCCTCGTCGAGCGTGACACTCTGCTGGGCTGCCAGCTCGTCAAAGCGTTCATTCTTGTAGCCAAACACGCTCGAAAACGACTCGTACTCACTGTCGCTCGCCAAGCTCTCGCGGAGACTGTCGGGATCGGCGCCACCACCGCCCGCGCCGATCAGGGCCAGCTCGTATTGCCCCTCGGTGGTAACCTGGTCGAGCGTCGTCCTGTCCAACACCCTCAACTTCAGGCCGATACCCATCGCTTCAAGCCAGCCGCGGATCATCTCTGCCTCGCGCGGATAGTCCTCGCTGAAGGTCAGCTCAAACTCGAGCGGCACGCCGCCGAGTGTCTCGCGCACGCCGTCACCATCCCTGTCGAGGTAACCGCCCTCGTCCAGCAGCGCTTTCGCCCGTGCCGGATCATAAACGTGGGCCGGGGCATCGGGGTCCATCCACGTATTCGAGGGTGGGAGTTGCCCCGGCGATCCGGGCAGCCCGTCGCCCAAGAGGAGCTGGTCGACCATCATCTGCAGGTCAAAGGCATAGGCCACCGCCTGGCGAAAGCTTTTATCGGCGAACGGATCGCGCTCCATGTTAAAGTAGAGCGCCAGGCTCCAATCGCCGGGCGCCGTCATCTCGGCAAAGCGAGAATCTTTTAAGAAGAGGGCCAGCACATCATCTGTGGCCCGCGTGCCCTTGCTGCCCAGGTCGACGCCGTGCACCGCGCCCTGCTTTAGCGCCACCGCCTGGTCGCCCACCTCCACCATCTCGATCCGCTTGACGTAGGGTGCGCCCAGCCAGAAATCGTCGTTCGCCTCGAACAGAAAGGTGCCCTGCGCCTTGTCATACTCGATCAGGCGATAGGCGCCGCTGCCGATAAAGGCCGCCTCCTCCGTGAACCCCTTTGGATCCGCCACACCTTCCCAGATGTGCCTGGGTATGATCGGCACGACGCCGATCACATTGCGTAAAAAGGGCGGTGTCGGCCAGGCGAGGGTCATGACCACCGTGTGATCATCCACCTGCTCCACCTTTTCGATCGCCTTTACGTCCGGCGCATACTTGAGCCCCGGCTGCGCCATGTACCGGTAGGTGAACACCACGTCGTCGGCGGTCAATGGCTCTCCGTCCTGCCACCTGACCCCCTCTCGCACTTTGAAGGTCCACGTCAGGCCGTCCGGGCTCGAGTCCCACGACGTTGCCAACCACGGGATAAACTCGCCCGTGCTGTCCTTCCAGATGAGGGTGTCAAACATCAAGTACATCCGGATCATGCCCACCGCCCGGCGATGGAGAAAGGGCGTCGGCACACTGAAATCGCCGGCCAGGATGCGCAGAACCGCCACTCGCTCCGGAGCTGGCGCCGCGGCGGCCTGCGACATGCCGGCCGAGGCCGGCTCGTCTGCCGCCTGCCCGCCGGCGCCACCGCACGCGGTGAGGGCGAGGGCAAGTGCCACCACGACCAACCACAGACCCGATCTTGGCTTCATTGTTCATCCTCCTCGTGATATTGGCCCAAGAGGGCATGGGACGCCTCGACGAGGGTCATCGAATAGGGATGCTGGGGGCTGGTCACGATTCGATCCGACGGCCCCATCTCGACAATCTCGCCGGCCTGCATTACGGCGATGCGGTCGGCTACCTTGCGCACGAGGGCGAGATCGTGCGACACGAGCAGCAGGCCCATCCCGCGCTCGTTCTGCACCCGCTTGATCAATCGCAGCACCTTCGCCTGCTCGCTGGCGTCGAGCATCGACACCGGCTCGTCGGCCAGGATCAGTTTGGGCCGCAGGACCAGCGCGCGGGCGATGGCCACGCGCTGGAGCTGGCCGCCGCTCAGCTCGTGCGTGTAGCGCGCCGTGAACTGCTCCGTCGTGGGTAGGCTCACCGACTTGAGCGCGTCGAGCACCGCCGCCTCCCGCTCCCCGCGGCTGCCCCGGCGCTGAACATCGAGCGGCTCGCGCACCAGCTCGAGCACCGTCATGCGCGTGCTGAGCGCTTCGAACGGATCCTGAAAGATCAACTGTATCCTGCCGGTAGCCCCGTTCAGCCCATGGCCCGCCGCCAGCTCCTGGCCTTCAAAGTAAACGCGCCCTCCGTCCGCCGTCTCCAGGCCCACCACCAGCCTGGCCAGCGTCGTCTTGCCGCTGCCGCTTGGCCCCACCAGGCCGACCAGCTCCCCCTCGCGGATCGTCAGGCTCGCCCCGCGCACCGCCGCCGTGCTCCTGCCCCGCCCATCGCGAAACGTTTTTTGCAGTGCCTGCACGCTCAGCAGTGTCCTCACCCCACCGAGGTGGCACGCGACGCGGCGCGCCCTTCCGGCATACATGGGTGCCGGCGCCCCCAGCACGGGCACCTCTTCCCGGCAGCGCGGCGCCGCCTGGGTGCAGCGGGGGTGAAAGCGGCAGCCCGCCGGCGGATCCGTTGGATCGGGTAGCTCCCCGCGAATCCCCCCCAGGTCCTTCGTCCGCGTCATGATGGGGTATGCGTTCACCAGCCCCCAACTGTAGGGATGGCACGGATCGTCGAGCAGCGTGGTCGTCTCGGCGATCTCGATCAGTTGCCCCGCATAGAACACGGCTGTCTGGTCTGTCAGGCGTGCCAGGTCGCCCAGGTCGTGCGAGATCACGATCAACGTCGTGCGCTGCCGTGCCCGCAGCCCCGCCAGCAGCTCGAACAGCTCGCGGCGTGCCACGACGTCCAGGCCCGTCGTCGGCTCGTCGAGGATCAATAGCTCCGGCTCGCAGCTCAGCGCCATGGCGATCATGGCCCGCTTTTTCTCGCCGCCGCTCAACTGGTGAGGGTGGGCATCGAACAGCTCTGGCCTCAACCCCATCTGAGCCATCAGCGACAGGGCGCGCGTCTGCCCGGC
>DATHUZ010000136.1:0-6308 GCA_035461725.1 Anaerolineae bacterium | reverse complement strand
CCACGCGCACAGGCCCCTCCGGCAAGCGGCCACTCACGTAACTTACCCGTCCGGCCGTCAGCGTGCGCCTGCCCAGCGCTTCCTCGGTGCCCACCACCAGTGCGTTCCGCTCCGTGTCGAGCCGCACCACGTACAGCGGATCTGGCGCCGCGATGCCCAGGCCGCGGCGCTGCCCGATCGTGTAAAAGGGCAGGCCCCTGTGCCGGCCGATCTCGCGCCCGCTCGTGTCGACGATCGGCCCCGGCGCCACCGTCTCGGGCGCGTGCTCGCGCAGAAAGCGGCGATAGTCGTCGTCGGCCACGAAACAGAGCTCCATGCTCTCGTCTCGTTCGGCCACGTGCAGGCCGCGCGCGCGGGCCATGTCGCGCACCTCAGCCTTCGTATAGCCGCCGAGTGGAAAGAGCAGGTGCGCCAGCTCCTCCTGGCCCAGCATGTACAGAACGTACGACTGGTCCTTTTGTGGATCCACCCCTTTGAGCAGCCGGTAGCTGCCGCCGTGCACGTCGATCCGCGCATAATGACCCGTCGCCATGTAGCCGGCCCCCGATGCCACCACCTGGCCCAGCAGCTCGCCAAAGCGCACGTGCCGGTTGCAGGCCAGGCATGGATTGGGTGTGCGCCCGCGGCCATACTCGGCCACGAAATAGTCGACGACGCAGGTTCGAAACAGCGACCGGTAATCGACGACGTCGAGCGGAATCCCAAGCTGCGCCGCCACGCGCCGCGCATCCTCCACCGCCTCGGGCGCGCAGCACCGGTTCTCTTTTTCCGCCCACAGGCGCATCATCACGCCGCTGACGTCGTATCCCTGCTCTACCAGCAGCGCGGCGGCCACCGAGCTGTCCACTCCGCCGCTCATCGCGACGACAACCCGCGGCCGTGCGCCACCCTCCGTGCCGTGGCCGGTTTCCGACCGCGCCACCCGCTCTGCTACCACTCCAGCTCCTTGACGTTGCCCCAGTCTCCCACGCGCGCATAGACGATCGCCTTGCTGTACCCCTGCCCGCGATAGTTGATCCCCTTGTACGAAAAGCTGAATTCGGGCGTCTGAGGCGTGCCGAGGTCGTGCTCGCGGGCGTAGCGCGGAAAGGCGGCGCGTGGATTGTACAGGATGCCGGCCGCGTTCCACGCCTCCTCGCGCACCACGTCCTCCGGCAGGTTCGCCTCCGGCTCATACACACGCATGATCAGCTCGTGCGTGGGAAACTTGCGCGGGTCTGTTTTCCCCACCGTCGAGATATCCGCGTGGGTTACAATCGATTCAGGCCTGATACGATACTTGTCCACCAGGTAGGCGGTCAGCTCCACCATCGCTTCAAACTGGTCCGCAGGATAGGGATCGACGCCGTCGTTCAGATTGACGATCTCGATCCCGATCGAAAAGTCGTTCCAGTCCTCGCGCCCCTGGTAGCGGCTCGCACCGGCGTGGTGGGCGCGCTTGCTCTCCTCCACCATCTGGTAAATCGATCCGTTCTTCGCGACCACGTAATGGGCCGACACGCGGCTGTCCGGGTTGGCGAACCAGGCGAGTGTGCCGGCCAGGCTGCCCGCCGTCGCGTGCAGCACGATCGCGTCGATGGCCATCCCTGCCGGCCGCGTTCCAAAATTGCTCTCGGCGGCCGGCCGCCAGATTGCCTTCGCATAATCCGGTTTCATCTATTTCCCCTCCTATTGTGCAAAAAGGAGCCCTTCCAGCCGGCGCAGCCGCTCCACCCCCTTCACCTCGTCAGCGAGCAGTGGCAGGTGCGTGATCGTCATCTCGCTGCCATACTCGTCCTCCAACAGTGCCAGGTAGGGGCGCTGCATCTCGCGCCGCCTGCGCATAAAGTCACCGTCCGCCTCGACGATGACGTGGTTCACGATCAGGTTCTCGATCTCCAGTCCGAACTGGGCGAACTCGCCCACCAGCCGCCGCGCCTGGTACACCCCCAGCGCCTCCGGGATCGTCACCAGGATAAACTCTGCGTTGGCCGGGTCCTTGAAAAACTGCGTGATGTCGCCCGATAACTCGCGCCAGCTCTCGATCAGCTCCAGAAAGGGCACCTTGCCTAGCTGCAGCTTGTCGCGCACGCCGAGATAGATGCGCGGTGCCACGCGCAGGTGCTCGAGGAATTTGTGGGGCAGCTCCAGCAAGCGCAGCGTGTCGCCGGCCGGCGCCGTGTCCCACACCACCAGGTCGAATCCAGCCTCGCGCACCTGCTCCACGATAAAGTCGAGCAAAAACTCTTCCTGGATGCCCGGTGCCATGCCCACGTAATCGACCAGGTCGTCGTACGGCATGTCCACGAACACCTGCGCCGCGTGGTAGATCTGCGGGCCGAACTTGATCTTCCAGCGGCGCATCACCTCGACCGGGTCGATCTCGAGCCCCCACAGATTCTCGACGCCCGGGATGGGTGTCTCTGTCGGGCCGATCGCTGTCTCGAAAATATCCGACAGCGAGGGGGTCAGGTCGCTCGACAGGATCAACGTCCGCTGTCCGCGCGACGCAAAGTGGAGTGCCGTGGTAGCCGAGGTCGTCGTCTTGCCGACGCCGCCCTTGCCGCCGAACATCAATACACGCTTTCGAGTCTCGTTCAGGCTAGCCAGTGACATGCCAAATCCTTAATATTATGTAACTACACAAACGGTGGATCCCGGGGGCCCGCCTACCTCTTCCCGCCCCCCGGCGTGGCGGGCAGCAGAGGTAGTATAGCATATTTGGGTCCGTGGGGCAAAAGATCGCGCCGGTAAATTGGTACATTGGTAGATTGGTAGATCCGCAGGTTGATGGTCTCAATCTACCAATCTACTAATCTACCCCCTACTATCCCTGGTACAGCGGGCTCATCCTTCTCAGCTTTTCGACGATGGGTGGAAGCACTTCCAGCACGTAATCGACGTCCTGCTCGGTGTTTCCCTTGCCCAGCGTCAGCCGCAGCGAGCCGTGGGCGATCTCGTGTGGGTGTCCCATCGCGATCAGCACGTGCGATGGCTCGAGCGAGCCGCTGGTGCACGCCGAGCCGCTGCTGGCGGCGATGCCCAATTTGTCGAGGTGGAGCAGGATCGATTCTCCCTCGATGTAGCGAAAGAGCAGGCTGGCATTGTTCGGCAGCCGTTCGGTGGGGTGGCCTGAAAGCTGGCTCTCCGGGATCCGCTCGAGCAGCCCCGCCACCAGCCGGTCGCGGAGCGCGCCGATGCGTGCGTTCGTCTCATCCATCTCTTTGTGCGCCAGGCGCAGTGCCGTGGCGAGGCCCACGATGTACGGCACGTTCTCGGTGCCCGCCCGCCGCCGGCGCTCGTGCCCGCCGCCCGTCTGCATGGGCAGCAGCGTCGCGCCGCGCCGCGCATAGAGCACTCCCACGCCCTTCGGCCCGTAAAACTTGTGGGCCGACAGCGTTAGCAGGTCGACGTTCAGCGCCTTGACGTTGAGGCTCAGTGTGCCGCCCGCCTGCACGGCGTCGGTGTGGAACGGGATCTTGCGCTCGCGCGCCAGCTCGCCGATCTCGGCAACCGGTTCGATTGTGCCCACCTCATTGTTGGCATACATGATGCTGATCAGCGCCGTGTCGGGCCGGATCGCCGCCTCGACGTCCGCCGGATCGACCAGTCCATGCTCATCCACCGGCAGGTAGGTGGCCTCAAAGCCAAAGCTCTTGTCGAGCTGCTCCACCGTGTGCAGCACGGCGTGATGCTCGATCGCCGACGTGATCAGGTGGTTCTTGCCCAGCCGCTCGCGGCGCTCGAACGCCACGCCGCGCAGCGCCAGGTTATCCCCCTCGCTGCCGCCGCTCGTAAAAATCACGTCGCGCGCCTCGCAGTTGAGGATGGCGGCGACCGTATCACGCCCACCTTCGAGCGCCTGGCGCGCTTCGCGCCCCAGCCGGTAGATGCTGGAAGGGTTGCCGAATTTCTCTGTCCAATAGGGCAGCATCGCCTCCACCACTCGTGGGTCGACGGGTGTGGTTGCGGCGTGGTCCAGGTACACTGTGCGCTCGGTCGATTCGTTCATGGTTTACTCGGTGACTCCTTTGTACATATTCTGATCGAGTGTGGCTCGCCCACCCTACTCTACAGCATCAAACACGCCCGTGCTCAAATAGCGCTCGCCCGTGTCGGGCAGCACGGCCACGACGACCTTGCCCTCACCCAGCCGGCGTGCCACTTCGACCGCGGCGAACGCCGCGGCGCCCGACGAGATCCCCACCAGGATCCCTTCCTCGCGTGCCAGGCGGCGCGTCATCTCCCACGCGTCGTCGTTCTCGACGCGGATGACCTCGTCCACCACTCTGTTGTCATATACCTGGGGCACAAATCCGGCGCCAATGCCGGGAATCTTGTGGCTGCCCGGCTCGCCCCCCGACAGCACAGGGGATCCGGCCGGCTCAACCGCCACGATCAACACCCCGGCGGTTTGCTCTTTTAGCACTTCCCCCACCCCTGTCACCGTTCCCCCCGTGCCCACGCCCGACACAAACGCGTCGAGGTGGCCCACCTGCTCGATCACCTCCCGCGCCGTCGTCCGTCGGTGCACCTCCGGATTCGCCGGGTTCTGGAACTGCTGCGGCATGAAATACCCATGCTCGCGCACCAGCTCTTCCGCGCGGGCAATCGACCCCTTCATCCCCTGCTCGCCGGGCGTCAAGATCAGCTCGGCGCCGTACGCTTTCAGGATCGAGCGCCGCTCGGGCGTCATCGTATCGGGCATCGTCAAGATCAGGCGGTACCCCTTGGCCGCCGCCACCATCGCCAGCCCGATCCCCGTGTTTCCGCTCGTCGGCTCCACGATCACCCCGCCCGGTCGCAGGTCGCCCGATGCCTCGGCCGCCTCGATCATCGACTTGGCGATCCGGTCCTTGACGCTGCCGCCGGGATTGTACCGTTCCAGCTTGGCCCACACCGCCGCCGCGCCGGCGGGCACCACGCGCCGCAGCCGCACGACGGGGGTATATCCTACCAGGTCGAGAATGTTATCCGCTCGGGTTGCTTCCATCGTCACCAGGCTCCGTTCCCTCTACCAGCCACGTGCACGCCACGGGCAGCTCCTGATCCCACTCCACCGGCGACACCTTTTTCACGTCGCGCATCTGGCCCTCCAATAGCTCGACACGATCCACCAGGCAGCGCAGCGTCTCGACCACAGGGTCGGGCAGGCGGGCGTGGTCGAGGATGTCGCGCGGCCGCGCGGGCAGCGGACGGCCATTGATGCGCACGATCCGCCCCGGCACGCCGATCACCGTTGCCCCTGCCGGCACCGAGTCGATCACCACCGACCCGGAGCCGACCTTGGCGCTGTTTCCCACGCGAACGTTGCCCAGGATGATCGCGTGCGCGCCGATCACCACACCATTGCCCACCGTCGGGTGGCGCTTGACCCGCTCCGACGAGGTGCCGCCCAGCACCGCCCCCTGGTACATCAGCACGTCGTCGCCGACCTCGGCCGTCTCGCCGATTACCACGCCCGAGCCATGGTCGATGAAAAAGCGGCGCCCGATCGTCGCTCCGGGGTGGATCTCGATCCCTGTCAGAAAGCGGCTGACGTGTGACAAAAAGCGCGCCACGGTGTGGTGATTCCTCTTCCACAGCCCGTGCGCCACTCGATGCATCCAGGCGGCGTGCAAGCCGGGGTAGCAGGTGATCACCTCTGTAAAGGTGCGCGCCGCCGGGTCTTTGCGATAGATCGTCTCGACATCCTCGCGCAGCAGTGCGCGCCAGTGCCGCAGGCGACCAAGCAGGCCGCGAGGCTCGTCGCCTTCCCGGCCCTTCTCGAACGTCAGGGTTGAATCGCTGTCCATATTAACAGTCCGCGCCGGACGATTCGCCGGCGAACGCATGTAAATCGGCGAGCGTGATGCTGTCCAACGTCTCCACCAGGCGGCTGCGCACCTGCTCCCACATGCCTCGCGCGCTGCAGCCCTGCTCCATCTGGCACGGCTCGCACCGCTCTTCCGCCACACACTGGACCGGCAAGATGCTCCCCTCCAGCGCCCGGATCACGTCCCCGGCCGTCGTCGCCTCCGGCGGCCGTGCCAGGTAGTAGCCCCCCTGCGCGCCGCGTTTGCTGCACAACAAGCCGGCGCGCCGCAGGTCGATCGCGATCTGCTCCAGGTAGGCCTGCGAGATGCCCTGCGTGCGCGCCACCTCGGCCAGCGACAACGGTCCCTCGCCGAAATGACGGGCAAACTCGCCCATCGCACGCAGCCCATACAGCTCTTTGGCCGACACCCGCACCGTCGCTCTCCCTCCACTCGCTAATTCCTAGTAAAATGTCGGGATTATTCTAGCACACGGTGTGCCGCCTGTCAAGTAAGCGTCGCCACTGCGGTAGG
>DATHUZ010000135.1:0-8405 GCA_035461725.1 Anaerolineae bacterium | reverse complement strand
CCTTGAGCTGGCGGCACACCTGGTAGCCGTCCATGTCCGGCATGCGGATGTCGAGCAGCACGAGGTCGGGCGCGTGCATTCGGGCTGAAGCGAGGGCACGCGGGCCGCTGGTGACCGCGCGCACGCGATGGCCGCGCTCGGCCAGGATCTGCGACAGGAGACGCAGGTTGGCCGGGTTATCGTCGACGAGGAGAATGTCGGCGGGCGCGTCAATCGGCGGCACGGCCATCCCCCTCCCGCGCCTGCTCGATGGCAGCGAGCAGCCTGTCGTGCTCGAAATGGTCGGCGAGGCGGACCATCTCTTCCGCCAGCGCCGGCTGACCGTCTGCCACCTGTGCTGCCAGGCGGCGGATCGTCCCGCCGTCGCCAAGGATGGCGGCGCGCTCCAGCTCGGCGAGCCAGCCGGCGCCCTCCTTGCCGAGCTGCGCCGCCAGCCTGCGGCCATCTCCGACGGGCTCACCACCCGCGGTCTCGGGCTCCCCCTCGTCGTACAGGTACTGCACGCCCAGGTGCCGGGCGATGACGTCGAACAGCTCCTGATCTCGGAAAGGCTTGCGCACGTAATCGTCGCACCCTTCCGAAAGGATCACCGCCCGGTCCTCCTCCAGCGCGCTCGCCGTCAGGGCGATGACAATCGTCGCCATGCCGCGCGTGGTCGACTTGATGCGGCGGGTAGCTTCGTAGCCGTCCATCACCGGCATGCGCATGTCCATCCAGATCAGGTGCGGCGCCCACGTTTGCCACACCTCGATCGCCTCCTGACCGTTGCGCGCCTCGCGCACCTCAAAGCCGGCCGGTTCAAAGAGTTTCACCAAAAGCCGGCGGTTCACGTCCTGGTCGTCGACGGCGAGCAGGCGGTATGGGCCGCCATCGGCGGCCCGTTGGCCGGGCGCCAGGCCGACAACGCGGCGCGTGGAGGAGGGGATTTCGAGGTCGCCCACACCTGCCACTTCCAGCGGTAGATCGAACCAGAAGGTGCTGCCCTTGCCCGGGTCGGTCTGCACCTCGATCCGGCCGCCCATGAGCTGTACGTACTGCTGGCTGATGGCCAGCCCGAGGCCGGTGCCCTCTTGCGACTCGCGGCCCGTGCTCGTCTGCACAAAAGGCTGGAAGAGCCGGCCCAGCTCGGCTGTGGCGATGCCAGGGCCCGTGTCGACGACGGAAAAGCGGAGTGTCTCGCGTGGCCCGGCGCCCGGCTCATCGATGTGCGAGAGCGCCTGCACGCGCAGCAGCACCCCGCCCTCGTGTGTGAATTTGACGCCGTTGCCCAGCAGGTTCATCAGCACCTGGCGCAGCTTGCCCTCGTCGCCGCGCACATAGCGCGCCACGGAGGAGTCGATCACCAGCTCGACGCTGATCCCTTTGCTGTCGGCGCGCAGCGCAAACATTTCGGCCAGGCCGTCGAGCAGGTGGTGCAGATCGAACGCGCGCACGTTGAGGGCGATGCGCCCCGCCTCGATCTTGGACATCTCGAGCACATCGTTGATCAGCCCGAGCAGGTGCTCGCTGCTGCGGTGGACGATCAGCAGGTCCTCACGCTGGTCGGGGCGCAGCCGCCTGTCGCGGACCATGATCTGGGTAAAGCCGAGGATGGCGTTCAGCGGCGTGCGAAACTCGTGGCTCATGTTGGCGAGAAAGACGCTCTTGGCGCGGCTGGCTTCCTCGGCGGCGTCGCGCGCACGCTCGAGCGCGCCCACCGCATCACGCAGCTCGCAGGTGCGCACCGCCACCTCATCCTCCAGCCGCCGGCGCTGCGCCTCGACCGACCGGATGCGCACCACAAAGCCGCCCGAGAGCAGACCGATGCCGCCGAGGACCACCATGGCGCGGAACCAGAGCGTCTGCCAGAAGGGGGGCGGGATGACGATGCGCAGTGCGGCCCCCTCCTCGTTCCACACACCGTCGCTATTGGTGCCCTTGACGCGAAAGACGTAATCGCCCGGCGGCACGCTGGCATAGCTGGCAAAACGCCGGTCGCCGGCGTACACCCAGTCAGGGTCCAGATCCTCCAACCGGTACGCGTACTCGATCTCGCCCGGCGAGGAAAAGTGGAGCGCCGCGTAGTGGAGCTCGAACGCGCCATCGCGGTAGTCGAGCTCGATCTCGTCCGTCACCTCCACCGGCTGTTGAAGTGGCGAATCGGGGCCGATCTCGACAGGCCGGTGATAGAGCTGAAAGCCGGTCAGCACGACGGGCGGGACAAAGGGGTTGTCGCGCAGCAGGCCGGGGTGGAACGCATTGAGCCCATCGAGCCCGCCGAAATACATTACGCCGTCGCCACTCTTGAAAAAGGCGTGCTGGTTGAACTCACTGCCTTGCAGCCCGTCGGCGCGATCGTAGCTCTTGACGGCGAGTGTGCGCGGGTCGAACCGGGCGAGGCCCAGGTTGGTGCTCAGCCACAGCCCGCCGGCGTCATCCTCGAGGATGCCATACACGAAATCGTTAGGCAGCCCATCCTTCTCGCGGTACGCCACAAACGTGCCCGCGTCAGGGTCGAACCGGTTCAGGCCCCTCGTGGTGCCCACCCACAACGTGCCATCGCGAGCCTGGTAGATGTCGAGCACCGTGTTGCTGCTCAGGCTGATGGGATCACCAGGATCGTGCAGGTAGCGGGTAAAGAGCCCGGTGTCGCGGTCGAGCTGGTTGAGCCCGCCCGACAGCGTGCCGAGCCAGAACCGGCCGGCGTCGTCTTCGAACATGACGCTGACCCCGTTGGCGCTCAGTGTCGCCGGGTCGGCCGGGTCGCTCTCGAAGGTTCGCCGCGCGCCGGTCTCGCGATCGAGCAGGATCAAGCTGATGGCCGTCCCGACCCAGAAGTTGCCACGCCGGTCTTCGTAGAGTGAGCCGACCACGGGGGTGGGGTAGCCACGGAAGGTCTCTGCCTCCCGGTCAAAGCGAAAGAGCCCTACCCCGGTGCCTAGCCAGGGTGTACCCTGGCTGTCAAGGTACATCACCAACACGGCGTTATCGCCCAGGCTATCGGGATCGGCAGGGTCGTGGACGTACCTGCGCCAGGTGGCATCGGCCGGGTCGAAGCGGTTGAGGCCGGCGTCATTCGTGGCCACCCAGAGCACACCCTCGGCATCCTCAGCCATGCCCCACACGCCGCCACCGCCATCGAGGCCGGTGCCGCTGCCCGGAGTGGAGCGCACGAGCACAAACTTGTTCTTGAACGGATCCCAGTAGTCGGCACCCTGACCAAACGTCCCCACCCACAGAATGCCGGAGCGATCCTCCATGACCACCAGCGTGCTGTTGCCGCTCAGGCTGGTGGGGTCCGCGGGGTTGTTCACGTTCCGCGTAAAGCGCCCGGTGTGGCGATCGAGCAGGTTGAGCCCGCCACCCTGTGTGGGTACCCAGAGCCGGCCGGCGCTGTCCTCGAATACTTCCCACACGTTGTCGTGCCCCAGGCTGGCAGGATCATCCGGGTCGTGTGTGTAGCGGGTGACCTCGCCTGTGGTGGGATCGATGCGGTTGAGTCCGGCGGTGAAGGTGCCGGCCCACACGGTTCCCTGCCTGTCGATCGACACACGCTGCACACTGTCGTGACTCAGGCTGCGCGGGTTGTCGGCGTCGTACCGGTAATGCGCAAAGTGACGGGTGGCCGGGTCCAGGCGGCTCAGGCCGCCGTTAATCGTAGCGACCCACACCTGCCCGCTGCCGTCCACGGCCAGGCTGGTAATGCTGTCGGCACTCAGGCTCAACGTGTCGGCCGGGTTGTGGCGGTAGCGCGTCACCTCGCCTGTGCGCGGGTCGAGCCGGTTGAGGCCGCTGTTGCTGGTGCCGGCCCACACGATGCCCTCCCGGTCGACGGCAACGGCAGACACCGAGTTCTCGCTGACGCTGTTTTTGTCGTCTGGATCGTGTACGTAGGCAGTAAAGAGGCCGGTGGCGGGATCGTAGCGGTTCAGCCCACCGTCGGTGGTGGCGATCCAGATCTCGCCCGTTGGGGCGAGAGCGAGCGCGGCGATAAAGTTGCCACGCAGCCCGCCGGGCGTGGGGTCGTCTTTGAAGATCCGGATCTCGGAGCCGTCGTAGCGGTTGAGTCCGTCCTGCGTGGCAAGCCAGAGAAAGCCCTGCTGATCCTGTACAAGGTCGAGGACGACACTCTGCGACAGGCCGGCATCGGGCGGCAGGTGATCGAAGGAAAGGGTTGGGTGTGTGCCGCAAGCGCTGCCAGGCTGGCGGGCATCTGGCCGGGTGCGGGCAAGGCCGCCGCCACCTGTGGCGTGTCTGGCTCGGGCATGGGAGTGGCAGCCGGTGCGCCGCAGGCAGACAGAGCCACCAGGCCCGCAACGAGCGCGAGCAGGAGGAAGAGGAACGTCGTCCCTGTCAGTTTTCGCCAGCCGCTTCGACGGCATGTCATCCGTGTGTCCCTCTCACTTTCCAGCGATAGCGACGGACATTATACTTGAAAGCAAGAGCGGGTGTCAAAGACAGATCGCCTTCTCGATGGATCCCTTCTTTATAGAGACCCGGCCCCGACTGTTTGACTGTTTGACGGATTACCCTGTGTGGTCGAGATCCGCACATGGAAACAATCATCGGGCATCGGGAGCGCGAGGGAGCTATGCTCTACACACTCGAAATATAATGATCGTCATTTGACAAATTGGGAGCGGTGCGTATAATAGCAGACTGCAAGCATTGATGCTCGCCATGAGCTTTGCCGATCTGTTACCCAGAACCCACCGACTCATTTCCAGGCAGACTGGACCCGCCACGCCCATCGCTGGCCGCGTCGCGGCGGCCTGTGCCCCAGGATGGATCGACAGAGACAACACGCGCGCTGACCGGCGCGCAGCAGGAGGCGTAGTGACAATGGCTGGCAAACAGCTTGTGAGTGCCCACGTCGCGCTGCGGGACCAAGATGGCTCTGCGAACCCCGTTCAGCTCGACGGGCTGCGCGACACAATCGACAACATCTATCGTGCGGAATCGCGCCGGGTCCTTGCGACCCTGATCCGGCTGCTCGGCGATTTCGAGCTGGCAGAGGATGCGCTGCACGACGCGTTCACAGCGGCCGTGGCCCAGTGGCCGCGCGACGGCCTGCCTGCGAACCCGCGCGCCTGGCTTGTATCCACGGGCCGATTCAAGGCGATCGACAAGCTGCGGCGCCGCGCCCGCTTTGACGAGTCGCTGGCCACCCTGGCCGAAGAGCTCGACACGAGCACCGGCGCCGTCGAGGTGAACGACATGGCGGTGGCCGATGACCATCTGCGGCTGATCTTTACCTGCTGCCACCCGTCCCTGTCGCACGACGCGCGGATGGCACTGACGCTGAGAGAAGTGTGCGGCCTGACCACAGAAGAGATCGCGCACGCCTTCCTCGTGGCACCATCGACGGTGGCGCAGCGAATCGTGCGCGCCAAGGCCAAGATCCGTGATGCCCGCATCCCATACCGCGTGCCGTCGCAAGCCGACCTGCCCGACAGGCTGGACAGCGTGCTGCACGTCGTGTATCTGCTTTTCAACGAGGGCTACTCGGCGTCGTCGGGTGCGCACCTGACACGACCCGACCTGTCGGGCGAGGCGATCCGCCTGGGCCGCAGCCTGGTCGACCTGATGCCCGAGCCCGAAGTGATGGGCCTGCTGGCGCTCATGCTGCTGCACGAGTCGCGCCGCGCCGCGCGCACCACGCCCGACGGCGAGCTGGTGCTGCTCGACGAGCAGGACCGCGCGCTCTGGAACCGGGATCAGATCGCCGAGGGCTTGGCCCTCGTCGAGCGAGCCATGAGATCGGGTCACTTTGGTCCGTACACGCTCCAGGCCGCGATCTCGGCCGTGCACGCGGACGCCCCCACCGCCGCCGACACAGATTGGGACGAGATCGTCGGATTGTACGACGTGCTGCTGCGCATGGAGCCATCGCCCGTGGTCGAGCTGAACCGCTCGGTAGCCGTCGCGATGCGCGACGGGCCGGATGCCGGCCTGCCGCTCGTCGAGGCGATCCTTGCCCGCGGAGACCTGGCCGGCTATGCGCTGGCGCACGCGACGCGCGCCGACCTGTGCAGGCGGCTCGGGCGGAGCGAGCAGGCGAGGACGTCATACACGCGCGCACTGGAGCTGACGCAGCAGGCACAGGAACGCCGGTTTCTCGAAAAGCAGTTGGGCGAGCTGGGTTAACGACGCCCGGGTCACGGCTGCCGGTCACGCCCCTTCCTCGAGATTAATGCAGTTTTAATGCGCCCAATTGTCTATTTTCGGCGTTCCCGGACGACCACTATGTGAACAGGGTTATCAGGGATATCGGAGGGTAATTGTGAAGTATTTGTGTCTGATCTACTATGACGAAGAGAGACTCGACAGCCTGCCCGAGGCGGAGAGGAACACCCTCTACGCCGAGGCGTACGCCTACTACGACGAGCTCGTCAGAAGTGGCTACGGCCTCGCCGGCGACGCGCTTCACTCGGTGGACATGGCGACGACCGTGCGGCCGCAGGCCGGAAAGGCGTCGATCACCGACGGGCCCTACCTCCAGACGAAGGAGCAGTTGGCCGGCTACATGCTGCTCGAGGCACGGGATCTGGACGAAGCGATCCGGCTAGCAGCGCGCATCCCGCCGGCGAGGCTGGGAGGCGTCGAGGTACGGCCCATCAGGGACATGCGTCCCGCACCATCAAATGGAAAGGACAAGCAGAATGACGGATACAAATAGAGTCGAAAACCGAACCAGGATCACGGTAGAGCCTGGCAAGCAAGAGATGATCACCACCAGGGAGTTTGACGCGCCGCGCGAGCTCGTCTTTCGCGCCCACACGAACCCGGAGATGTTCGCGCAGTGGGTGGGACCGAGCGGTCTGACCACAACCATTGAGACGTTCGAGCCGCGTTTTGGCGGCAGGTATCGCTTCACCCAGCGCGACCCACAGGGCAACGAGTATGCCTTTCACGGCGTGTTCCACGAGGTAAAAGAGCCGGAGAGAATCATCCAGACGTTCGAGTGGGAAGGGATGCCGGAAGCAGGCCACGTCACTCTCGAAACGGTACGGTTCGAAGAGCTGCCGGGGAACAGGACGAGGATGATCTCTCACTCGATTTTTCAGACCGTCGAGGACCGCGATGGCATGATGCAGGACGGTATGGAAGAGGGGATGGAAGATTCGTACCGGCGTCTGGACAACCTTTTGGACAGGATCGGGACCAGGCGGTGAGCGGGCGCCTGCTGGCAGGCACCTGCGTGGAGATGAGTAATGAAACAAACGTACACTACGGTCGTCGAGCAAGCGGAAGGCATGAACGCGACCGGCTTGCAGGTACCCGCGGCGGTGGTCGCCGGGTTCGGTAAGGGCAAGAAACCGCCGGTCAAGGTGACCATAGGACAGCACACATATCGCAGCACCGTGTCCGCCTACGGCGACGTGTACATGCTGCCGCTGGCCGCGGAGCACCGGAACGCGGCGGGCGTCCAGGCCGGAGACGAAGTGGTGGTCACGCTCGAGCTCGACGAGGAGCCGCGCACCGTGGACGTGCCGGAAGACCTGGCGGCGGCGCTGGCCGGCACACCGGGTGCGAGGGCTGCATTCGACGCCCTGTCGTACTCGAGACGCAAGGAACACGTGCGCCAGGTCGAGTCGGCCAAGGCCGACGAAACACGCCGGCGGCGGATCGACAAGATCGTGGGGCAGCTCGGCGAGTAGACACACCTTTCGCGGCGCCGGAGTGCAGAGATCAATACAGAGGAGGACGAACGTGATCAAGATTACACCATATCTGTGGTTCGATACCCAGGCGGAAGAGGCGGCCAAGTTTTATGTCGAGATTTTCGACAACTCGAGGATCCTGGAAGTGGCGCGCTACGGCCCGGCGGGTCCTGGGCCGGAAGGCACGGCGATGAACGTCGTGTTCGAGCTGGAAGGGCAAAAGTTCATCGCCCTGAACGGTGGGCCGCACTTCAAGTTCAACGAGGCCGTCTCCTTCTACGTCGAGTGTGAGACACAGGGAGAAGTGGACGAGCTGTGGAACAAGCTCACCGCGCATGGCGGCGAAGAGTCGATGTGCGGCTGGCTGAAGGATCGCTACGGCCTGTCGTGGCAGATTATCCCAAAGGCGCTGCCCGAGCTGTTGGGTGACCCGGACCCGGACAAAGCGGCGTGCGTCATGCAGGCCATGCTCCAGATGAGCAAGATCGACGTCAGCGAGCTCGAGCGCGCCCACGCGCGCTGCTGAGCGCGAGAAGGACACGGAAGCACAAAAAGTGAAAGGAAACAGACCATGCGTTTTATGATGATTATCAAGTCCACAGAAGAATCGGAAGCAGGTGTTCTCCCCAGCCGCGAACTGGTGGAAGCGATGAATGACTATAACGAAGAGATGCTCGACGCCGGCGTGATGCTGGCGGGCGAAGGGCTGCATCCCAGCTCGGAGGGGGCCCGCGTCTCCTTCCGAAATGGCAAACGCACCGT
>DATHUZ010000134.1:0-1723 GCA_035461725.1 Anaerolineae bacterium | reverse complement strand
CCACTGCCAGGCTGATGACGCGCAGGTTGCCCAGGTAGGTGTTCTTGACCTCGTCAGGCACATAGAGCGCCACCAGGAAGGGGAGCAGCACCGGCGTCATGGTGGCCGACGCGATGTTGAAGCCGAACCAGTAGGAATTGATGGTGATATAGTCGTACCAGCGTACGGCGCGCTTCATGGAGGCCTCCTGGGATGGTAGATTGGTAGATGGTGGTTGGGGGCTTGTGACTAACCTGCCAATGGACCAGTCTACCGGTCTGCCAACGGACATCTCATCCGACGGCGCGAATCGCCTGCAAAGAGGCCAGCGCGTCACGCTCCATCAGCTCGAACACCAGCGGCCCGTGAAAACCTGCATCTTCCAGCGTGCGCAGCAGGCGGGCCACGTCGAGGTCGCCCACGCCGAGCGGCTTGTGATCCTTGCCATAGAGGCGCTCGCCGTCGGAAGCCTGGGGCGCATCGTGGAGGTGCACCTCGGCCAGGCGCGGCAGGCAGCGCGCGACGGCGTCGAAAAAGGGCACCGGCCCGGAGAAACCGGCCAGGACGTGGCCAACGTCGAGGCAAATCGACAGGTCGAGCGCGCCGGCCAATTCGAGCGTCAGGTCGAGAGGGAACTCGATCGTCTCGATGGCCAGGCGCCGGCTGTCGAGCCCGGTCTCGGCGAGGATGGTCTCGAGGCTGCGTCGCGCGTTCGCCTGGAACTGGCGCATCAGAAAGGCCGTGGCAAACTCGGGCAGGCCCATGGCATAGAACTCGGCAGCCATCGCCCCCGTGGCGTGGAGCACATACACCTCGGGATCGAGGGGCTGCACGCGCCGGATCATGTCAACCAGTGCGCGCACCGATGCCTCGCGCACGGGCTCGAGCAGCGTCGACGGCTCGACCGACCAGAGCGGCAGGTGGATCGTATAGGCGGTGCCGCGTGCCGCTTTCAGATCGCGCAGCCGCGCGATCGTGTCGGGGGCAAACGTGTGGGGTATGAGCAGCAACAGGTCGCCGGACAGCTCGACGGGATCAAAGCCCTGGTCAAACAGGTGCGCCGCGATCGCCACGTGGTCAAGCCCGGCGACGTGGGCCATGGCCTGCTGCGCATCCATCCCGGCCGGGATCAGCGTGTCGGGCTGAAGTGTCATGATTCCGTAACGCATGCCGTCCTCCTTGTTCGTCGGAGCTGCACGGGAAGGTGAGTCGACGGCTGAGTATACTATGAAACAAGAGACGTGTCAACCTTCTTGAGCGCTCCACGTTTTTACAGCCGCGTGCTTTGTTGGTATAATTCGGATGCCTGCAGGCGGGGCCTGGCGGTGGATCGGTCAGACAGCAGAGCACGGCATGGATGAAGGATGGCCGGAGCGAGGGGGCAAAAATGCGGATCGAACGGATGGACAAGCGAGCGGGGATCTGGTGGCGGGCCGCGGTCGGGTTGATCGTCTGCGCCATGCTGGCTGCATGCGGCGCCACCGCGCCGGCACCGCCGGCGGCGACGGACGTGCCTGCCGGCGATACGCCGGTGGCCGGTGGCAAGCTGGTGTATGGGCTGACGCTGGCCCCGTCGGGCATTGACCCGCACGTCGACGCGTCGTCGGAGCTGGCCATCCCACTCACCAGCGTGTACGACACGCTCGTCTACCAGGACCCTGACGCCACCGGTGAGGAGAGCTTTGTGCCGGGCCTCGCCGAGCGGTGGGAGCTGTCGCCCGATGGGCTCGTCTACACGTTCTAC
>DATHUZ010000133.1:0-4244 GCA_035461725.1 Anaerolineae bacterium | reverse complement strand
GACGGGTCCTACACCTTTGGCAACTTGCCCAATGGCGGCACCTACACCGTATCCGTCGATCGCAGCGGCCGCCTGGACCTGATGGCCCTTACAGCCACACCCAACAACACACCGGAGGTCGAGAGCTTTAACACAGTCACGCTGAATGGCGCCAACGTCACCAACCAGGACTTTGGCTTCTATGAGGCCATCGACTATGACGACCTGCCGGACAACAATTATAACACGCTTGTCGCCAGCGAGGGTGCCGGCCACGTCGTTGGGGACCTTTGGCTCGGCGCCTCGGTGAACACCGAATCCAACGGCTGGTCCGATCCCCTTGCTGCTAGTGACACCAGTGACAACGGAATCACGTTCGCAAGCCAATCCTGGACGCCCGGTGCAACCGTGGACCTCACCGCCACCGTCACCGGCGACGACGGCTACCTCGTCGGCTGGTTCGACTGGGATGGCAATGGCTCCTTTGGCACGGGCGAGATGGTCATCTTTGGGAACGTGTCAAGCGGTGACAACCCGCTTCAGGTCACCGTTCCCGCGGACGCCAGCAACCCAAATAACTATATCTACATCCGCTTCCGCCTCTACGACCGCACCTCGCTGACCTCCATCTCCCCCACCGGCCTTGCCGACAACGGCGAGGTGGAGGGCTATCGCCGTGACTTTTACCCAACCGCCGTGACCCTATCCCGCTTCTGGAGCACGCTCGGCTCCAGCAGCGTTATCCTCCATTGGGAGACCGCTACCGAGCTGGACAATCACGGCTTCCACATCGAGCGTGCCGAGTCGCCAACAGGCCCGCGTATCCGCCTCAACCGCGAACTCATCCCGAGCTACGCACCAGGCAGCCTCTCCGGCGCCACCTATGAGTTTGTCGACAACGTCGTCGCACCCCACACCACCTACTACTACTGGCTCATCACCGTCGACACCCACATGCGCACCGATACCTATGGCCCACTCTCCCAGCGACTCGGCACCGGCACCTACTTGTTCTTCCTTCCGGTCGTTAACAGGTAGTGCCCCGGCGGTCTCCCGCACCCCGCACCCGGCTCCACCCGGGTGCGGGGTCTCTTTTTGGAAGGCTGGAAGGTTGGCCAACCTTCCAGCCTTCCAATCTTCCAGCCTTCCTTGACGGTTTGAGGCTCTTCCTGTAGAATGCGCGTCATGGACCTGTTCGATCTCGCCCGCGAAGAACGGATCGCCCGCGGCGCGCCCCTCGCTGCGCGCATGAGGCCGCGCACGTTGGACGAGTTCGCCGGCCAGGAGCACATCGTCGGCCCCGGCCGCCTGCTCCGCCGCGCCATCCAGGCCGACCAGCTCTCGTCGGTGATTTTCTACGGCCCGCCCGGCACCGGCAAGACCACGCTCGCCGCCGTCATCGCCAACACCACCCGCAGCCACTTTGAGACCCTCAACGCCGTGCTCGCCGGCGTGGCTGACGTCCGCCGCGTCACCAAAGAGGCGCAGGAGCGCCTCGCGCTCCACGGCCGGCGGACCATCCTCTTTGTGGACGAGGTGCACCGCTGGAACAAGGCCCAGCAGGACGCGCTCCTGCCCTGGGTCGAGAATGGCACCGTCATCCTCATCGGCGCCACCACCGAGAACCCCTATTTCAGCGTCAACCGTCCCCTCGTCAGCCGCAGCCGCATCTTTCAGTTCAAGCCCCTCACCGGCGACGACCTGCGCACCATCGCCGCCCAGGCGCTCGCCGACTCCGAGCGCGGTTACGGCAAGCTCGACGTCGTCCTGCACGACGACGCGCTCGACCACCTCGTTAATATCGCCAACGGCGACGCCCGCGGCGTGCTCAACGCCCTCGAGCTGGCCGTCGAGACCACACCGCCCGGCGACGACGGCGCCATCGTCGTCGACATGGTCGTCGCCGAGGAGAGCATCCAGCGCCGCGCCGTCCTCTATGACAAGGACGGCGACTATCACTATGATACCATCAGCGCCTTTATCAAGTCGTTACGCGGCAGCGACCCCGACGCCGCGCTCTACTGGCTGGCCAAGATGGTCTATGCCGGCGAGGACCCACGCTTCCTCTTTCGCCGCATGTTGATCTTTGCCGGCGAGGACGTCGGCCTGGCCGACCCCGATGCCGTGCGCGTCGTCAACGCCTGCGCCGAGGTGTTCGACCGCGTCGGCCTGCCCGAGGGCCGTTTCCACCTGGCCGAGGCCGCCCTCTACCTGGCGACCGCGCCCAAGTCCAACTCGGCCTTTGCCTTCTTTGATGCCCTGGCCGTCGTCGAAAAAGAGCGCGAGGGCGAGGTGCCAACCCACCTGCGCGACGGCAGCCGCGACAAGGAGGGCTTTGGCCACGGCGAGGGCTACCTCTACCCCCCCGCCTACCGCGACCATTGGGTGGCGCAGCAGTACCTGCCCGCCGCGCTCCAGGGGCGCACCTTCTACGACCCCGGCGACCAGGGTTACGAGCGTGCCATCCGCGAGCAGGTCGCCCGCCGCCGCGAAGCCCAGCTTGCCGCCATGGTCGAGGGCGGCTCTCACCCCGAGATCCTCACCTTCGACCCCGGCTCGCGCGAGCACGACCGCTGGCTGCAGCGCACCATCGACAACGCCGGCGAGCGCCTGGGCCATGTGCGCGACCGTGTGCTCGACGCCGCCGCCATCCAGCGCCACCACGTCGTCCTCGACCTCCACGCCGGCGCCGGCCTCCTCACCTGGGAGACCCTTCGCCGGGCGCCCGAGGGCGGCACCTGGGCCCTGGCCCGCGACCGCGAGGCCGCCGAAGGCCTGCGCCAGCAGGCCGCCCGCCTCTCCGAATTAACGCGCCCCGTCGTGCTCGCCGGCGATCCCGCCGAGCTCGGCGACCTGCTCGCCCTGCGCGGCGAGGCCGAGCTGCGTTTCGACGCCATCGTCGGCCGCAACGCCCTTGGCCCCATTCCCGATAAAGAAGCGGCGCTCCGCGAGCTCGCCGGCTGGCTGCGCCCCGGCGGCCGTCTCAGCCTGGCCGAGACCCTGGTGCGCGGCGCTCAGCGCCTCTACGCCCTGGTCGATCTTTCGGCCCTGGATGAGGACGTGCGCGCGCGCCTGGTCGAGGCCGAAGAGGCCATCTATCTGGAAGGCGACGACCCGCTTGTGACCTGGGACGCAGACGACCTGCGCAGCACCGCCGTCGCTGCCGGGCTGGAACAGGTCGAGGTTGACGAAGACGTGCAGCCGGGCGAGATGTTGATCGGCCAGGCCGCGCTCGACCGTTGGTTTGCCCCCGCCGGCACCGAAAACGACCGCCCGTCCTACGCCTCCCACCTACTCGGCCGTCTATCGCCTGCCGAGCTTGCCGCCGTCGAGCGCACCTTCCGTGCGCAGCTCGCCGGCCAGACCGTCCCCTGGCGCACCCGTTTCGCCTACCTCGTCGCCCGCGCCTCCAATTCCCCAATTCCCTGATCCCCCGCTACCCGCTGCCGGCAACCCGCCGCTACCCCGACACCTGAAACGACGACATCGGCAGCAGCGGCGCGCCGTCAACGTGCAGCGCCACCATCTGCCTCACCCACGGCGTGCGCAGCGGTAATTCCCCCATCTCGGCCGGCGCGAACCAAGCCGCCCGCAGCGAGTGCTCGTCCGGCCCGACCTTCACCTGCCCCCCTGTCGCCTGCGCGACAAACACAAATCGCAGCCGGTTAAAGAACCCTTCCCCTTCCCGCTCCACTAGGTGGTCGACGTACATCAGCCCCGCCAGCGCCACGTCGAGCCCACTCTCCTCCCGCGCCTCGCGCACCGCCGCGTCGAGCACCGTCTCGCCCGGCGCTGCCTGCCCCCCTGGCAGGAACCAGGTGCCGCGGCACGACGGCTTGGCTTCCTCGATCAGCAAAAAGCGCCCCGCATCCTCGATGACGACGACCGCCGCGATCATGCCGCCCCCTCCTCACTGCCCGCCTCGAACCCCTCGTCGATGTCCAGGTCAACGCCACGTGCCGCTGCCACCGCCAGCTCGTCGGCCCGCTCGTTCTCGGCCGTCCCCGCGTGTCCCCGCACCCACCGGAACTCGACCTTGTGCCTGTCACACGCCGCCGCCAGCTCGCGCCACAGGTCCTCATTCTTCACCGGCTCGCCCGTGCTCAGCGTCCAGCCGTTCCGCTGCCAGCGCCCCAGCCAGCCCTTCGTCATGGCGTTCACCACATAGCTCGAGTCACTGAACAGCACCACGTCGCTCGGCACGCGCAGCGCCTTCAGCGCCTCGATGCAGGCGCGCAGCTCCATCCTGTTGTTCGTGGTCCAGC
>DATHUZ010000132.1:0-3698 GCA_035461725.1 Anaerolineae bacterium | reverse complement strand
AGTGCTCTCCCCCCTGCCCCCCCCCGGAGGGGGGGGAGAAAGAGAAGGGGGGGGGGCAGAAAGATGGAGAGACAAGTGACCAAGTTTAACACGGTCGACGAGTATATTGGGAGCCTGGAGGATGAGCAGGCGCGCGTCGCCGGGCAACTGCGCGCGATGGTGCACGACGAGGTCCCGGAAGCGATTGAGGCGATCAAGTGGGCGCAGCCGGTGTTCGAGCTGGACGGCCCCTTTTGCTACATCAAGGCTTTTCAGCGCTACGTGAACCTGGGCTTTTTTCGCGGCGCGACGCTGCCCGATCCGGCGGGTATCCTGGAGGGTACAGGGGACAGGATGCGCCACGTAAAGCTGGCGCACCTGGACGATATCCAGGAAGGGCCGGTGCGCGAGCTGATCCGGCAGGCGGTGGCGCTGAACGTGCGCGAGGGGGACCCGACGGAGATGCCGTAGGGGGGAGTGACAACGGATGGGCAGGATTTACGGATTGGACGCACGCCGGGGAGGCGAGGGAGCAGGAATTGCGGGCTGTTTCAGGTGGGTTCGGGAGACGAATGACTGGAGGTAGACGGTGAGGATTTTGGTCGCCGGGGCGACGGGCGCGATCGGGCGCCAGTTGGTCCCAGAATTGGCGGCGCGGGGCCACACGGTGGTGGGCCTGACGCGTGCGGCCAAGAGAGCGGAAGAGGTTCGAGCGCTCGGGGCAGAGCCAGTTACCGGCGACGTGTTGGATCGAGATGGGGTGCTGCGGGCCGTTGAGAAAGCGCGGCCCGAGGTGGTGATCCACCAGGCGACGAGCCTGCCGCCGCGGTTGAATCCACGCCGCATCCGGCAGGACCTGGCGGCGACGAACCGGCTGCGCAGCGAAGGGACGCGGAACCTGATGCGCGCGGCCAGGGAGTGCGGCGCGGGGCGGGTGATCGCGCAGAGCATCGCGTTTGCCTACGCACCAGACGGGGATACGCCGGCGACGGAGGAGGAACCGCTCTTTTTCGATGCGCCGGGTGGCTTTGACGAGGCGGTGGAAGCGCTCGCCGCGCTGGAGGATGCGGTGCTGCACGAGCCGGAAATCGAAGGCATCGTGCTGCGCTATGGATACCTGTACGGACCGGGCACGGCGTACGGCCCGGGAGGCTGGGTTGTGCAGGACGTTCGCGCCCGCAAATTCCCGACTATCGGCAGTGGTGCAGGGCAGTTTTCTTTCGTGCACGTCGACGACGTGGCGACGGCGACCGCAGAGGCGGTGGAGCGAGGCGAGCCGGGGATCTATAACGTGGTCGACGACGAGCCGGCGCGGGTGATCGAGTGGCTGCCGTTGCTGGCAGAGCTGCTCGGCGCGCCCAGGCCGATGCGCGTGCCCTCGCTCATCGGCCGGCTGGCGGCGGGGCCGTTTGGTGTGCACATGATGACACGGCAGCGTGGCGCGTCGAACGAGAAGGCAAAGGCGGGGCTGATCTGGACGCTCAGGTATTCCACCTGGCGTGAAGGCTTGGCCGCCGACCTTGTTGAGCAGAGGTGACAGGTTGGAGCTGGCAGAAGTCGCGTTCTTTACAGATGACGTGCCCGCACTGGTCGAGTTCTACCGGCGCCTGCTGGACAGCGATCCGGTGGACGCGTCCGATGGGACGGCGACGTTCCTGGCCGGCGGCACCAGGGTTTTCATTCACGCGACTTATGTGCCGGGCGAGGGTGAGCTGGTGCCGGAGGATCACATTGCATTCACGGTGGATGATGTCGACGCGACGTGTGAGGCGCTGCGTGAGCAGGGGGTTGAGGTCCAAGTCGGGCCGCGCGATTTTTACTGGGGCCGCTCGGCATATCTGCGTGCGCCGAACGGAAAGCTGATCGAGCTGGCACAGAAGAGAGAGGAAGGTGGAGCGTGAGTGACAAGCCACAGAACGTCGACGCATATCTCGAGCGGCTGACGCCCGGCAGGCGCGAGGCGCTGGAGACGCTGAGATCGGTGGTGCGCGAGATGGCGCCGGAGGCGGAGGAGACGATGCGCTATGGCATGCCCACCTACGAGCGGAACGGAGAGGTGCTGTGCTCTTTTGCGTCGCAGAAGAACTATATCAGTCTCTACATGGATGTGGACCTCGTCGAGCAACATAGAGACGAGCTGGCAGGCCTCGACGTGGGCAAGAGCTGCATCCGCTTCCGCAAGGTGGAAAAACTGCCGCTGGACACGGTGCGCTCGATCCTTCGTGAAACAGCACAAGCACAGGGGGTCGAATGACCGACGAGCGATCGTTTAGCGTGCCAGAAGCGCACCGGCACTCTGCCATTCAATTCAACAAAACCACGCGGGGGCTGCTCGACAGAGTCGACCGGACCGGGCTGCGATGAACGACCCGGTGGTTTTTACGGCGCACGACAGCTACGTGCTCGACCTGCGGTTCACGGCCGACAGCAAGACCCTGGTCTCGGCCGGGATGGACAACGTGGTCAAGCTGTGGAGGGTGCCTGGTTGGGAGCCGATGCGCACCTTGACAGGGCACGAGAACAGTGTGAACAGCATCGCGCTGTCACCCGACGAGATGGTGTTGGCGACAGGCTCGTCGGACAACACGGTCAAGCTCTGGTCGTTTCCGGAAGGCGAGGTGCTGCACACGCTGCAGGATCGTAAAAAGACGGTGGCGGCGGTGGCGATCTCGGCGGATGGGCGATGGGTGGCCGCGGCATCGTACGGCGGGCGGGCGAGCGTGTGGACGCTCGACGGCAGGGAGGTGGTCACGATCAGGGCGAGTCAGAAGAACCTGAGCTCGGTGGCCCTTTCGCCCAACGGTGAGGTGCTGGCCGCCGCGGGGCTGGGTGACACGATCACGCTCTGGACGCTGCCGGCCGGCGAGCTGATCCACACCCTGTCGGGTCACGAGACGGCCGTCGGTTGGCTGCGCTACCTCGACGGGGGAGAGACGCTCGTATCGATGGGGTACGAGGGCACGATCAAGTTCTGGGACACGGGCACGTGGCAGGCTCGGCGCACCGTACGGCCGGAAGGGGCTCCGATCCGGGGGCTGGTCTTTTCGCCGGATGGCGAGACGGCGGCGGTGGGCGTGGAAGGGGAGGTGCAGCTCTGGTCGGTGCCCGGCTGGGAGCTGCAGGCGGTATGGCCCGTGGGCACGAAGGTGGTGAACGGGCTCGCCTTCTCGGGCGATGGCCGGTGGCTGGCGGCGGGGGCGGCCGACAAAAAGATCCGGGTGTGGGCGATGGGATGACGCGCCCGCGCCCGGGAGGAGAAAGGACAGATGAGCGCGCAGGGGACGGCGGATCGTGAGCTGTTCGCGGGACGTGTAAAAGAGAGCCTGGAGCGAGCCAGGCAGTATGCAGGACGACTGCGCAAGCTAAATACACGCCTCTTGATCGCGAGTGTGATCACGTCGGCGGCGGCAACGCTGGTGGCCGGTGTCACGGCGGCGACAGGGCCGCTCGTGGGGGAGGGGATACCCGGCTGGCGGCTGGCGTGCATCGCGGCAGCGGGGTTTGGGTTTGTGAGCACGCTGTCGGTGGGGGTGCACCAGCAGCTCGGGGTGAGTGACAAGCTGGCGGATGGGCACCAGTGCGTGGCGAGGCTCAAGTTCCTGGACCTGGCGATGGCGACGGGCAGCAGGGATTGGGACGAGATCACAAAGGAGTACGAGTCGATCCTGACGGCGTATCCTGAGGTGATCTAGTGCTGGTTACTGAGAGATTCACGGTGA
>DATHUZ010000131.1:0-4201 GCA_035461725.1 Anaerolineae bacterium | reverse complement strand
ATGAAGGAGGTACGCCCGTAGGGTTTCGACTAACACGGGTGTCAGGTAGGCCACACGGTCACGGGAGTTCTTGCCGCCACGCACGATGAGTCGACCAGCGGACAAATCCAAGTCGCCAACCCGGAGGTTCAGCATTTCGCTGAGGCGTAACCCCGTGTGAGCCAGCGTGAAGAACCAGGCACGCTCTCGGACGGCCGCCGGGCTTTCGTCAGCCGTTTGATTCAAGACAACCTGCTCCAGGCGCTTGTACTCCAATTCAGTCAGGTAACGAGGCAAGGCTTCTGTACGCTCTGGATAGGCAACCCGGAAGAGATTGACATCGACTGGAAGATTTCGATCGGCAGCAAACCGCAGAAAGGAGAGCAGTTCGCCCAACTCCGTGGCTTGGCTTGAGGCAGCGATCCCGGCTTCTTGCCGAGCAGCGAGCCAAGTCTCAAGGTGGCTGCGCCGCACATCTGTCCAGCCGTGCAACGTCTGTTGGTCGAGCAGTTGCTTCCAGCTGCGCAGGAGGAGCTGAGCGAGGCCACGGCCCTGTTTTTCGGCGCGGTGCGGTTGCCAGTTGCGCCAACGGTAGGTCAGGAAGGCGCACAGAGGCGTGTGGAGCCATTCGGGGAGCGGGTCAAAAACGGTCAGACATCTGTCTAATCCGGCAGGATCTGCTTGTTCCTGTTTTCGGGTTGGAAGCGACGGGCTGCTTGTTTCCGCCTGTGCAACGACGGTGGACTGTGACGCGTCTTCCACTTGGCTCATCGCCTCGGCAAAGGCTGCCTGCAACTTGGGGTCGGCACCGGCGGTGTAGATTTGAGTGGTCTGCACTTGAGCGTGACCCAGCAGTTTGGACAGACTCTCAATCGGCATCTCCTGTTCAGCCAGTCGCCGGGCAAAGGTATGCCGCAGTTGGTGACAAGTCACCTCGAGACCCGCGCGCTCAGCATGTTGATTCAGACGATACTGGACCCCGGCTTCGCTCAGTGGCCGGCCGTGTTGATTGAGAAAGAGATGCTCGCTGGCACTGGTGGCACGTCGTTGCAGCCACTCCTGGATCGTCGCATACAGAGGCGGCGTGAGCCACACCATGCGCTCTTTGCGCCCTTTGCCTTGCACACGCAGGCTGGCCATGCCATCGGCTGAGGAAGGAGCTTCAAGGTCCTGGAGACGAATCGATACCACTTCGCCTACCCGCAGGCCAGCGCCGACCATCAGCTCGAAGATAGCCCGATCTCGGTCGTCGTCGATGGCGGCAAACAACCGTGCCACAGCCCAGTCCGGGATGTCGCGAGGCAACGTCTCGCCTTCCTTGACCTTGTGGCGGCGCCAATTCACAGGGTTTGGCCACGACCGGTCCGGTTCCTCAGACGCAAGGAACTCGAAAAAAGTGCGCAACGTAGCCAAGCGACGGTTCATGGTCGCCGGGCTCAAGCCCTGAGCAGCCTGCTGGTCCATGAAAGAGTCGATGTCTTTCATGCTCACGTCGGTAGGAGGCTTGTCGCCAACGTGTCGGATAAAGATTTGCATATCACTCATGTAGTGCTTCGGCGTGCTGCGATCGCCGTACCGGCGTTGCAGATAACGCTCGAATCGTTTGATAGACTCGTTCATGTCGACTCCTTGTGGCAGTATTATACCACTTATTGAGTCGACTCAGTGTAAACCTAATAAACTGACGTAAACCACTCAACACTTCCCCAAAACGTGCTATAATAGAACCAGAACATCTGTGCGAAGGAGGATCCCATGCCTGCGACCCCACGAGCGACGAAAAGAGTGCCCGCCTGGCCAGGCGCCTGCCCCTTCACCATCGGCGCCGGCTCAACTCCCGTCTATCCGACGTCGTTTCAGATTTTTCACCCTGTCGGGAGACGGGAACACGCTGCCAGAAACCCTATAAAACACCCCCGAAAATCGCCAGAAAACTTCACACTTCCCCATCCTGCCCCCCTCTCGGCGTCGGGAAAGTCGGGAACGTCGGGGGGTTGGCCAGGCCAAATGCGTTCACCCTGCTCAGGATAGGCGTCTCCCTGGACTTTTCCGCCCCGGCGTGGTACACTACCTCACACAAACGTGTGCACCGGGCACTCGCTGGGCGGAGAAAAAGATGAACCGACAGCCAACCGACAGGCACGTTCAGGACGCCTACGCCCACGCCCGCCGGCGCTACGCCGCCCTCGGCGTCGACGTCGACGCCGCCCTCGCCCGCCTCGCCGCCGTCCCCATCAGCCTCCACTGCTGGCAGGGCGACGACGTCGCCGGCCTGGAGCATGGCGGCAGCCAGGCGTTGGGCGGCGGCCTCGCCGCCACCGGCGGCTACCCCGGGCCGGCGCGCACCGGCGACGAGCTCCGCGCCGACCTCGACGTGGCCTACCGCCTCATCCCCGGCACCCACCGCCTCAACCTCCACGCCATCTATGCCGAAACCGGCGGCCGTCCCGTCCCCCGCGACGAGCTGCTGCCCGAGCACTTTTCCGCCTGGCTCGACTGGGCCCGCGACAATGGCCGGGGCAGGGCGCCCCTGGCCGGCCTCGACTTTAACCCCACCTGCTTCTCCCACCCCCTCGCCGGCGCCGGCTTTACCCTCGCCAGCTACGACCCCGCCATCCGCCGCTTCTGGATCGACCACTGCATCGCCTGCCGCCACATCGGCGCCCACTTTGGCCGCCAGCTCGGCACCCCCTGCGTCACCAACATCTGGGTGCCCGACGGCTTCAAAGACACTCCCGTCGACCGCCTGGCGCCCCGGCTGCTTCTCAAACAGTCCCTCGACGCCATCCTGGCCGAGCCACTCGACCCGCGCCACAACCTCGACGCCGTCGAGGGCAAGCTCTTTGGCCTCGGCTCCGAGAGCTACGTCGTCGGCTCCCACGAGTTCTACCTCGGCTATGCCGTCGCCCGCGCCGCGGCCGGCGCCCCCGGCCCGCTCCTCTGCCTCGACAGCGGCCACTTTCACCCCACCGAGGTCATCTCCGACAAGCTGTCATCGGTCCTGCTTTATGTAAACAGTCTCCTGCTCCACCTCAGCCGCGGCGTCCGCTGGGACAGCGACCACGTCGTCACCCTTACCGGCGAGCTCCAGGCCATCATGCACGAGCTCGTCCGCGGTGACTGGCTCGACCGCGTCCACATCGGCCTCGACTTTTTCGACGCCAGCATCAACCGCGTCGCCGCCTGGGTGGTCGGCACCCGCGCCGCCCTGCGTGCCCTCCTCATCGCCCTGCTCGAGCCCACCGGCCACCTGCGCCGGCTCGAAATCGCCGCCGACTATACCGCCCGCCTGGCCCTCCTCGAAGAGCTAAAGGGCCTGCCCGCCGGCGCCGTCTGGGACTTCTACTGCCTGCAGCAGGGCGTGCCCGTCGGCATCGCCTTCCTCGACGACATCCGCGCCTACGAGCGCCAGGTTCTTTCCCGGCGCGCCTGACCATGCCTGATCTCCTTTGCGCCTTTGCGGCTTGGCGTGAGGCAAAGGCACCGTCTGAAAGAGAGGACACCCTTTCCCCATGAAATTCGATCTGCTCCACCCGCGCGACCAGCTCGTCGCCATCATGCACCGCATCTACCACGGCGGCCTGACCACCCTCTCCGGCGGCAACCTCTCCATCCGCGATGCCGCCGGCGACCTCTGGATCACGCCTGCCGCCACCGACAAGGGACAGATGCTGCCCGGCGACGTCGTCTGCCTGCGCGCCGCCGGCGCCGTCGACGGCTCGCACCCGCCCTCGTCCGAGCTCCCCTTCCACCGCGCCATCTACCACCAACGCCCCGACCTTGGCGCCATCGTCCACGCCCATCCCCCCGCCCTCGTCACCTTCAGCATCGTCCACCACCTCCCCGACACCTGCGTCGTCCCCCACGCCTGGCAGACCTGCGGCCGCGTCGGCTATGCCCCCTACGCCCTCACCGGCAGCGAGCAGTTGGGCCAGGCCATCGCCGCCACCTTTGCCGCCGGCCACGACGTCGTGCTCCTCGAGAACCACGGCGTCGCCGCCGCCGGCCCCGACCTGCTCACCGCCTATCACCGCCTGGAGGCGCTCGAGTTTCACGCGCGCACCCTCCTCGCCGCTCACCGCGTCGGCACGCCCCTCTCCCTCACCCCCCATCAGCTCTCCCTCGCCGGGTCCGCCGCCAGCCCGCTGCCCGAGTTCGATCCCACGCCCGGCGCCGGCGATCAGTCCGACCTGCGCCGCCAGGTCGTGCAGGCCACCCACCG
>DATHUZ010000130.1:0-10600 GCA_035461725.1 Anaerolineae bacterium | reverse complement strand
CTGGGTGAGGCCCCCGACGAGCTGCCCCACTTTACCTACGTGCGCTACATCGCCCAACATGGGCGCCTGCCGACGACGGCCGAGGAGCACGAGGCATTTCAGCCGCCCCTCTATTATGCGGTCGGCGCGCTGCTGACGTTTTGGATCGAGGACGAGCCGGACGCACCTTTTGCCGAGCGGGCCAATGCCCACTATGACGTGCTCGATCCCGAGTCACCCAAGAACTTGTTGCTCCACACGTCGGCCGAGGCGTGGCCCTATCGCGGCTGGACGCTCGCCTGGCACACGATCCGGCTCTGGTCAATCGCGCTTGGGGCGATCACCGTGTGGGCCGTCTATCAGCTCGGGCGAGTGCTCTTTGCCTCGCGGCCCGAGATCGGCCTGGCCATGGCGGGCCTGGCAGCATTCACGCCCCAATTCCTGTTCATGTCGGGTGTAGTGAATAACGACAACGCAGCGACGGCGGTCTCGGCGCTGGTCTTGTGGCAGGTGGCCGTGCTGGTTCACGAGCCGGTGCCCGACTGGAGGCGAGCTGCGCTCCTCGGCCTGCTTCTCGGCCTGGGGGTGCTCAGCAAGGCGAGCCTGATGGCCCTGGTGCCTGTCGTGGCCGTCGCCATCCTCCTCGCGGCAGCCGCCGGCCAGTGGTCGCTGTCAACAGACGAACAGTTGGCCGTGGTCGTGGACGACGTCCGGCCCGGGCTGGCGGCGCGCCGCGCGGGCCGGCTGCGGCGGCTCGCACTTGGCGACGTGCAGCGGCCACCCACCCGCGTCGAGCGCCTGTTTGCGGCGGCCTGGTACCTCTTGCTGGCGTTCGGCACCATGGCGCTCGTGGCGGGCTGGTACTTTGTGCGCAACCTACTGCTCCATGGCGACCCACTCGGCTGGTCGTTCGTGCTTCAGACGAACGCGGTGCGCGAGGGCGGGCTGACGCTCAAAGTGCTCATCTGGCTCTTCAGGGGCCTGTTCCGCTCTTTCTGGCTCGGCTGGATCGGCATCGAGTTCGACGAGTGGATCTACTGGATCATCGGCGTGGTCTGCCTCGTCGGAGTCGCCGGTTTCGTTGCCTGGCTGGCGCGCAGGTGGTGGCACCTCGACAGGCCCACCCGCTGGACCCTCCGGCTGCTCGGGCTCCACGTGGTGCTTACCGTCGGATCCCTGATCCAGTGGACGGCAACCGTGCTCGGCACCGACCAGGGACGCCTGATCTATCCGATCTTGCCGTCGGTGATGTTGGTGATCGTCGCCGGCTGGTCCTGGTGGGCCACCGATCGGGTGCGCCGTCCGCTGTTGGCGGCACTCGTCGCCGGGATGTTTTTGCTCGCCGTCGTCACCCCCTGGCGCTACATCGCGCCTGTGCACGCGCCGGCGCCGCGGGCAGACCAGGCCGCGCTGGAGACAGCGGCACCCGTCAACGTCGACTGGGATGGCATCCGGCTTTTGCGCTACCACCTGCCGGTGAACCGCGTCGCTGCCGGTTCCAGGCTGCCACTCGATCTCTACTGGCAAGCCACCGAGCCCGTGGCGCGTGACCTGATGGCCTACATCAAGCTCGTCGACGAGAATGGTCACTTTATCATGTACGTCGACGGCTCGCCCACCGCGGGCCGCGACACCACCGACCGCTGGTCGCCCGGCATCCCCCTGGCGGCTCATCACCGGCTCGCCGTTCCGGCCGGCACGCCGCCGGGCGTCTACCGGATCACCATCGGTGTTCACCCCTTTGGCGATCCCACGTGGTTAATAGCGGTCGACGAGAGCGGGCAGGTGGTGGGCGATCACATCGTCTTGCCCGAGACGATCGAGGTCGTCTCGCAGGAATAGCCAGCCTTCCAATCCGTTACAGCCGCTCCATCAGGTCCAGCGCGTTGGCCGTCCCTGCCCCTTCCGCCGTATTGTCAAAGATGCACCACACGGGTGCGGCACGGCTCGCGGCGCGCAGCATCCCCGCCAGCGTGTCGAGGAACTCGTCGGTATAGGACGAGTGGTACTTTTCCGGCGAGCCGTGCAGGCGATAGTAGACCAGGCCAGGCCACCCACCCGGCCGTACGCCGTCGGGCGAGGGGGCAGGGTCGGCGGCCACGCGTGCGATCTGGAACGATTCCAGCAGGGCCTCCGGCTCCGGCGCGAACCAGCTCGGGTGGCGCGGCTCGCACACCACGCCGCCGTCAAACCGCACGCGCAGCCCTTCGAAAAACCCTCCCACGCGGCGCGCCTCGAAGGGCAGGTAGGGCGGAGTTTGCACCAGGAGCGGGCCAAGCTTCTCCCCCAGGCTGGCGATGCTTTCCAGGAAGGGGCTCAGCGACGACGCATGCACAAGGCGCTCGTGGTGCGTGATCTCTTTCGGCACCTTGACAGAGAAGCGGAATCCCGGCGGCACCGTGTCTGCCCACCGTGCGTACGTCTCCGGGCGGTGGAGACGGTAGAATGAGGTGTTGATCTCGACAGCAGGCAGGCGTGTCCCGTAACGCGCCAGGTGGCTGTCGCCCACGCCAAAGCGGGCAGCATAGTCACCCGGGATCGACCAGGCGGCGGTGCCGACGTATATCCCATGTTCCACGTCCAGGTTGCCTCTTTCTTTCACATCCACAACCTCCCGGGTGAACTATACACGAGTTGAGTCGCACCTGCAAGGTGCGACTCAACGGTGGCATTCTCCGTGTCCTGGCGTTACCCGGCGATCGGCAGGTAGAGGTCAAAGATGTACCGGTCGTAGGGCGTGGCAGGGTGAGTCAGCAGGTTCTCCAGGCACTCGCACCAGTGGGCCGGTTTCTCGTGCGGGCTCTCCTCGAACCAGAGCACGAGCTGCTTCCACACCTCGCCGATGGTTTCCAACCCCTCGCACCGCGCGACCGCGTAGCGGCGCGCCGGCACCTCGCGCATGGTAATCTCCCCCTCCGCCTCCACGTCCGGCCCGACCGTGGCCCACACGTCGTAGCCATAGTTCGGGCTGCCGGGCGAAGGGTTGGGGTTGTTGAACCCGTACCAGCGCACGTCGTCGAAGGTCAGCCCCTTTGCCTCCAGAAAGGCCAACATCTTGTCGCCCGCTTCCATCTCCGGGCTCGCCCCGAACCCGTGGCTGACGGCCACGCGCATCGGCTCCAGGTCCACGATCCGTACGTTCAGCTCGCTCATTTTGCCTCCTTTTCACTCCTGCGATTTCTTGGACGTATACGGCGATGATATCATGGAATACCTGACACGTAGTGTCAGTATTTTGTTGTATGGTAGAAAAAGGTGGAATCCCAAGACGAGAGGTGAGCCATGCGGGCGGACCGGTTGCTGTCGATCCTGATGCTGCTCCAGGCACGAGGCCGGATGTCGGCGCAGGCACTGGCCGACGAGGTCGAGGTGTCGGTGCGCACCATTTATCGCGATCTCGACGCGCTCAGCGCTGCCGGCGTGCCTGTCTATGGCGAGCGCGGGCCGGGGGGCGGCTGCATGCTGCTCGACAGCTATCGCACCACACTCACCGGGCTGACGCGCGACGAGGTGCGTGCGCTCTTTGCTCTGTCGATCCCCGCCCCCCTCGCCGACCTCGGGATCGACGACGAGGTGCGCACCGCGCTGCACAAGCTGTCTGCCTCGCTGCCGGCGTCGCGCCGGTCCGACGAGGCCGGCACGCGGCAGCGCATCCACCTCGACCCACGTGGCTGGTCGAGCTCGCAGGCGCCGGCACCTCACCTGCAGGCGATCTACCAGGCAGTGTGGGACGACCGCCGTGTCGAGTTGACCGTGCGCTTGCCCTTCGATACCACGTCGCGCGTTGTCGTCGAGCCTCTCGGACTCGTCGCCAAGGCGAATGCCTGGTACATTGTGGCACGTCGCGACGACCACACGCGCGTCTATCGCCTCACAGACGTGGTTGAAGCGCGGGCGCTCGATGAGGTCTTTGCACGGCAGGTGGGGTTCAACCTGGTCGACTTCTGGCAGGCGTGGTGCACTCGGGTGGAAGCCAGCCGGGCGCACTTGGTCGCCACAATCCGGGTCTCGCCGGGCCTCTGGCCCCTGTTGCCCTACTACCTCGGCAGGGAGGCCATGCTCGACCTGGCGCCTGGCGGCGATCCAGGCGATGGGCAATGGCGCACTGCGACGGTGATCTTTGAGAGCCTGGAGGAGGCGCGCATGCGACTGCTTGGGTGCGGCAGCGCGGTAGAAATCGTGGCCCCGCGCGTGCTGCGCGAAACGGTCGCCGACTATGCGGCACAGGTTGCTGCCCTATACGGGGGCGAATAGGCCGGCAGTGGGTGGCGGGAAAGGTCAATTCGCCCCTTTCCCGCCACCGAAAAGCATCCTACTGCGGCGCCTGAATCGCCAGCAGCTCCACTTCAAAGATCAGCGTCGAATTGGGCGGGATGACCTCACCGGCCCCATCGGCGCCGTACGCCAGATCAGGCGGGATGACGAGCTGGCGGTAACCGCCCACTTGCATGCCTGCCACGCCTTCATCCCAGCCAGGGATGACCTGCCCACTGCCCAGGACAAACGAGAACGGCTCTCCTCTGTCGAGCGAGCTGTCAAACTTGGTGCCATCTTCCAGCCAGCCGGTATAGTGCACCTGCACCATTTGCCCGGTCTCGGCAGCCGGTCCCTCGCCCTTTCTCAGGTCATAATACTTGAGCCCGCTGTCAGTTTCCACATAGGTTGCAGGAGCGACCTCTGCCGGCGCGGCCGGTGCACCTTCCAGCACGTCGAGCAGATCCACTTCGAGAATGAGCGTCGCGTCGGGGGGGATGACCCCGCCCGCGCCTTCACTGCCATAGCCCAGCGCTGGTGGGATGACGATCTGGCGCTTGCCGCCAACCTTCATGCCCGTCACACCCTCTTCCCATCCGGGAAGAACGGCTCCCTCGCCCAGCGGAAAGCTGACAGAGCTGCCGCGGTCGATCGAGCTGTCGAACTTGGTGCCATCTCCCAGCCAACCTGTGTAGTGCAGCATCACCACTGTTCCTGGCTCAGCCTCGGCGCCGCTGCCCTCCTGCAAGTCATAGTACTTGAGCCCGGTGTCGCTTTCCACGTAATCGGCGGCGTCGACCTCCACCGGCGAGTCGGGCGAACCTTCAGAGATGGACACCAGCTCCACTTCAAAGATGAGCGTCGCGTCGGGCGGGATGACGCCGCCCGCTCCCTCGCTGCCATATGCCAGGTCGGGTGGTATAATCAGTCGTGCCTTGCCGCCCTCGCGCAGCATGGCGATCCCCTCCTCCCAGCCGGGGATCACTTGACCCTGGCCGAGCGGGAAGCTGATAGGCTCTCCGCGGCTGTATGAGCTATCGAACTCGGTGCCGTCCTCGAGCGTCCCAAGATAGTGCACCGAGACCACGTCGCCTGGTTCCGGCGAGCGGCCGGTTCCCTCTTGGATCGAGATGAACTGCAGTCCGCTGGCGGTGGCCACCGCCTCCCCCTCTCCGGCGGTCGGCGCTGCAGCCTCTTCCGTGGGTGCTACCGTTGGGTCCGCCACCGTCTCCGTCATCTCCAGCATCGGCTCGTTTGTCGGCCGCTCCCCACACGCGGTCAGGATGCCTGTCAACAGCACAAGGACGAGTGCCAGGTACAGCATAGTACGTCGTTTCACGTTTCTCTTCCTTTCGAGCGCCAGCTCGTGGCACGTGATTTTTGCCAAACCGAGCCATTATACCTGAAGAATCCAGTGCGCGCAAAAAGCACAACCCTCCAGCCGTGCACTACGACCCCTTCAATCTTCCAATCTTGCGCCGTGTGCGGTATAATCCCCACATGAACGCCATGATCCGCCCTGCACGCTTGACCGACGGGCCTGCCCTGCAGCGCAACTGCTATCCCGACGAGATGGTGGCGGACGTGTCTGACTATCTTGCCTGGTGCCTGCGCCAGACGGATAAGGGCTGGATCGTCCGCCTCATTGCCGAGGTGGACGCCGAGGCTGTCGGTAACGTGCAGTTGACGGTGTGTGGTGCTGTGGGCGAGATCGGCAGCCTCGTGGTAGCCCCTGCCTATCGCGGCCATGGGCTGTCACGGTGGCTCCTGGCGGAGGTGATCTGGGCCGGGCGAGAACACGGCCTGGCAGCACTCGAGATTGACTTTGCCGGCGACCGGCCCGCCCTCGGTGAGTTTTACGCCCGGATGGGGTTCAAAAAAAAGAAGGAGCTTCCTCTCGATCCCTCTGCCCGGCCATTGATTCGTCTACGAATGGATCTATGAAGCCGGGTGAGTGAGAGAAAGCTCCTCAAGCGGGAAGCTGCAGTTGGAGTGCTAATAATATTGGCTGCGACGTAGGTCGACGAAGCAACAGTGAGCTGCGATCTGTGCTGCCATGTTGAGCGACGAAGCGACGATGTGCTCCAACGTGTGCTGCGACGTGCGCCAGTGAAACGGCCATGTGCTGTTGTGAAACGGCTGCTGCAATGAACTTGCTACTCCCCGCCACCACCTATACTGTACCACACTTTGGCGCACAAGTAAACTAGGAAAATAGTACTAATCGTGGACAAATACTCTTGCGCTGTGCTGGGTTGCTCGGCAGTACGAGATGTGCTATACTAGGACCGTCAACCCTTCGAATACAAGGAGGTCCGTATGCAAGCCTTTTCCCGATTTTACCTGGCGCACCTGCCCACCCCGATCGAGCCGATGAGCCGGCTGAGTGGGGTGCTTGGTGGTCCGGAGATCTGGATCAAGCGCGATGACCAGACAGGTCTCGCCGGCGGTGGAAACAAGACGCGCAAGCTGGAGCTGCTGATCTCCGATGCACTGGCGAAAAAAGCCGACGTCGTGCTCACCGCGGGTGCCGTGCAGTCGAACCACTGCCGCCAAACGGCGGCAGCCGCCGCTCGTGCGGGGCTGCGCTGCGTGCTCGTGCTTGCAGGCCAGCCACTCCCCCGGCCCGACTGGACAGGCAATCTCCTCCTCGACGATCTATTGGGCGCCACGATCTGGTGGGCAGGCAAGGATGACCTGCTCGTGGCGATGGAGGCCGCCGCCGCCGCCGAGCGATCCGCCGGGCGGCGTCCCTACACGATCCCGATCGGCGGATCGAATGCCATCGGCGCTGCCGCGTATGCTCTCGCGTTCGGTGAGTTGTGCGATCAGGCCGAGAGCCGGTGGGGCGCCGACGTGCTTCACTTTGGTCGCGTCGTCTTGGCCAGCAGCTCTGGCGGCACCCAGGCGGGGCTCGTCGTCGGCGCCCGCACCAACGAGTATGGCGGGCAGGTGCTCGGCATCAGCGTCGACAAGACGGGCGGCCAACTGCGCGAGACCGTGACCGCTCTCCTTGCACCGACCGCGCAGCAGTTGGGCCTCGACCTCGCTTTTGCACCTGAGGACGTCGTCGTCGACGATCGCTACACCGGCGGCGGTTATGCCGTGCTCACCGACGCCGAGCGCGAGGCGATCCGTCTCGTGGCGCAGCTTGAGGGCATTCTCCTCGATCCGGTCTACACCGGCAAAGCGATGGCAGGCTTGATCGATCTCATCCGGCGTGGCGAGATCGGCCGCGACGAGCGCGTGCTGTTCTGGCACACCGGCGGCATGCCAGCGCTCTTTGCCTATGCGGAGGGACTGTTGGCCGGCTAATCAACCACGCGAGCCCGCCAATTTCGGTTTGCACTTTTCCCCCAACAGTGGTATACTGTCCTCGATCCCGTCGTAGCGGACGGGCGTGGCCAGAAGTGGGACCGGGCGGTGAAGGAGCGCCGGCGAAATGGCTTTGAGAGAGCGCGACACCTCCCTGGAGCGCGAGATGGAGATTGCTCGTCGCATTCAGGCCAGTTTTTTGCCCCAGGTCCTGCCCCAGTTCCCGGGCTGGGAGATCGCCACTCGCTTTGAGCCGGCGCGCCAGGTCGCCGGCGACTTTTACGACGCCTTTCCCCTTGTCCAGAACCGGCGCCTCGGCCTCGTCATCGGTGACGTGTGCGACAAGGGCGTCGGCGCTGCACTCTTTATGGCCCTCTTTCGCACGCTCATCCGCGCCTTTGCCCAACAGCACTATGCCTTGCGTTGGATGGCCGACTTGCAACTCGAAGGGCCGGCTCGAGATGAAGAGGGCGAGCGCCCCTCTTTGCCCTCTATCGGCACCACGGCTCTCAAGAACGCCGTCGAGTTGACAAACCGTTATATGGCTTCCACGCATGGCAGTTCCCACATGTTCGCTACCCTCTTTTTCGGCGTGCTCGATCCGGCGACGGGTCTGCTCCTCTTTATAAACGGCGGACACGAGCCCCCCCTCCTGATTGGTGCCTCAGGTGTAAAAGCGGAGCTCGGCCCAACAGGCCCTCTCGTCGGCATATTCGCCGAAGCTCAGTTCGAGATCGGCTCTGTTCGTGTCGAGCCGGGCGACACCCTGCTCGCCTTTACCGACGGCGTGACCGAGGCGCGAAACGCGAACGGAGACCTCTTTGGGCGAGACCGTCTCCGCACATTGCTGGCCCGACCTGTTTTAACTGCCTCAGAGCTGCTTGATTACGTCCAGGCGCATGTCGACGAGCACGTCTCCGGGGCCGACACTGACGATCTCGCGCTGCTTGCACTGCACAGGCAGCCGGGCTAGAAGGGGGAGATGAAACATGGCCAAGATCGTTTCCGTCCATTCGTTCCGTGGTGGCACCGGCAAGTCGAATATCACAGCCAATCTCGCCGCCCTCGTTGCCATGTCTGGCGGCCGGGTGGGCATCGTCGATACCGATATCGCTTCACCCGGTATTCACGTTCTGTTTGGCATGAAAGAGGACACAATCGTCCATTCTCTCAATGACTATTTGTGGGGCCGGTGCACGATTCAGCAGACGGCACGCGACGTGACAGATCGCGCCGGGCGCGAGATCCCTGGCCGCATATTCCTGGTGCCCTCTAGCGTTGAGGCCGACGAGATCGGCCGGGTGCTGAGTGAAGGCTATGACGTGGGGCTGCTCAACGAGGGTTTCCGGCACCTGATCGAGGATTTCGACCTGGACCTGTTGCTGGTAGACACGCACCCCGGCCTGAACGAAGACACACTCCTGTCTGTTGCGATCTCGGACTTGTTGCTCATCATCTTGCGGCCCGACCAGCAGGATTATCTCGGCACCGGTGTCGCCGTCGAGATCGCCCGCAGGCTGCGGGTGCCACAGATGATGCTCGTGGTGAACAAGGTGCCGGCGGTGTTCTCCGCGGCGGAGGTCAAAGCGCGTGTGGAGGAAGCCTATGGCGTGGAAGTGGCTGCGGTGCTGCCGCACTCTGACGAGATGATGGTCCTGGCCAGTGGGGGCGTCTTTGTCACGCGCTATCCCATGCACCCAATGGCCGCGAACCTCAAGCCACTCGCCGAGAGGTTAGCCGTGTAGAAGCGATGGATGCGACGCAGAGCAGCGAAACAGAGATCGTGCTTCGCGCCTGGCGAACGCGGATCCTGAACGGCTTCCTGACGCTGGCGGCAGTCGTCGCCGTGCCCGCAGTTGCAGCCGCCATCATCACGGCCATTTCCAGGCCGGAGACTTGGCCCAGCGCTATTCTCTTCTCGGTTGTTGCTCTCGTTCTGATCGTGCTGGCTGTGTTTCGCGGCGTCGATATCACTATTCGTGTCTACGGCCTCGTGCTGCTCGGCTACTCTGCAGCCGTGGTCAGCATCGGCAGCTATGGCCTCAGTACCGCTGCGCCGCTCTACCTGCTCGCGATGCCCATCCTCACCCTTATCCTGGTCGGCAGGCGCGCCGGGATCGCTGCCGCGCTCCTGAGCGCCATTCTGGCGATCCTGTTCACCCTTCTGTTTGAGTGGGGCGTGCTGATCGCGCACCCGGCGTCCGACACGTCCTGGATGAGGCTCACGACCATCCTGATGTTTGTGGCGGGGGTGATGGCCCTCCTGATCCTCTTCTACCGTTTTCAAGAGCACTCAATAGAGCAGGAACGCCACACACAGGCTGAGCTGATCCGTGCCCGGTCATTGCTGGAGGAACAAAACGCGGCCCTCGAACAAAAGGTCGCAGATCGCACGGCAGAGCTGCTCGACAGCAACAAGATCCAGGTCGCCCTGTATCAAATTGCCGAAGCCGCGAACGCTTCGCACGATATGGAAGCGTTCTATCCACACGTCCATCGCATCGTAGGCGAGCTAATGTACGCCGGCAACACTTTTATCGCGCTTTACGATGAATCGACGGGGCTCCTCAGCTTTCCCTACTGGGTCGACGAGAAGGATGATCCCATTCCTGCTCAGCCCCTCGACGAGTTTCACGGGATGACCGGCTACGTGGTGCGCACGGGCAACTCGATCCGGCACGGCCATCATTTCGACGAGCTGCTCGCGAGCGGCCAAGTAGTCCTGGAAGGGACGCCCAACGTAGACGGAATAGGTGCACCACTCAAAGCGGACGGCAAGACGCTCGGCGCCATCGTTGTCCAGAGCTATACCGAAGGAATCTGCTACACAGACAGGGACGACCATGTCCTTGCCTTCGTCGCCCAGCACGTCGCGACCGCGCTCACCCGCATCCATGCTCTGGAATCGGAGCGCAAGCGCACTGCCGAGCTGGCTATCCTCAACAGGGTCAGCGAAGCGATGTCGAGGACCCTCGACTTGAAAACTGTGACGCGCATCGTCGGCGACCAGATCCGCGACATCTTTGACGCCAGCGCCGCGATCATCCTGCTC
>DATHUZ010000129.1:0-4444 GCA_035461725.1 Anaerolineae bacterium | reverse complement strand
CCTTCGTCGACGGTGAGGGGAAGGTGGGCGAGGGGCAGGCCGCGGGCGGCAAGGGCATGGGCGATGGCGGTGACGGGCGGAACGTCGAGCCCGTAGGCACGCAGATCGGCGGGGCGGGAAAAGAGATCGCGCGTCGGGCCGCTCATCACGACACAGCCGGCGTCGAGGACGTAGAGGCGGTCGACGAGGCCGGCGACGTCCTCCATGTTCGACGAGACGAGGATCAGGGTCAGGCCCTCCTGGCGGCGCAGGGCTTGCAGGCGGTCGACGAGGTCGCGACGACTGCGCGGGTCGAGGCCGGCGAGCGACTCGTCGAGGACGAGGGCTTGGGGTTGGAGTGCCAGGACGCCGGCGAGGGCGACCTTGCGCATCTCGCCGCCACTGAGGGCAAAGGTAAAGCGATCCTTGAACGCCTGGAAATCGAGGCCGACGAGCTCGAGGGCCCGGCGCACCCGCTCGATGCGCTCGGGGCGGGGCAGGCCCATCTTTTTCAGGCCAAAGGCGACGTCGTCGCCGACAAGGCGCTCAAAGAGCTGCTGCTCGGGATATTGGAAGACGAGGCCGATGCGGCGGCGGATCGACTGGACGTCGACGGACAGGTCGCTGAGGTCGTGGCCGTCGACCCAGGCGTGGCCCGGGTCGCGCGGGCGGAGAATGCCGTTAAAGTGCTGGACGAGGGTGGACTTGCCGGAGCCGCTGCGCCCGAGAAAGCCGACGGCCTCACCGCGATGGACGACGGCGCTGACGCCGTGGAGCGCGGGCACCTCGAGCGGGGTTCCGCGCAGGTAGGTATGGTGCAGGTCGCGCACCTCGATCAAGGGGGTGCCAGTCACAGAGCCACTTCCAGACGGACGTGGCGCACGATCTCGGCGGCCAACTCGTCGACGGTCAACAGATCGGCGGCAAAGTCGGGGACACGCTCGCGCAGCGCGTGTGCCAGCTCGGTGACCTGGGGCACGTCGAGGCCAAGGTCACGCAGCCGGCGAAAGTGGGAAAAGACCTCGCGCGGGGTGCCCTGGAGGACGACGCGGCCGGCATCCATGACGGCGACGCGGCTGCCGTGGACGGCCTCGTCCATAAAGTGGGTGATGGCGATGACGGTGACGCCCTGGTCATTAAGGGCGCGCACGGTGCGCAGGACGGCGGCGCGCGCTTCGGGGTCGAGCATGGCGGTGGCCTCGTCGAGGACGAGGACGGCGGGCCGCATGGCGAGGACGCCGGCGATGGCGACGCGCTGCTTCTGGCCCGCGGAGAGGCGGTGGGGTGCGCGGCGGCGCTCGGCCTGGAGGTCGACGACGTCGAGCGCCCAGTCGACGCGGGCGAGGAGCTCGTCGCGTGGGACGCCGAGGTTTTCAGGCCCAAAAGCAACGTCCTCCTCGACGACGGTGGCGACGATCTGGTTGTCGGGCACCTGAAAGACGATGCCGACGGTGGAGCGGATGGCCAGCTCGTGGGCGGGGTCGCGGGTGTCGAGGCCCGCGACGCGCACCTCGCCAGCGGTGGGGCGGAGGAGGGCGTTCAAGTGCCGGGCCAGGGTGGATTTGCCCGAGCCGTTGTGGCCGACGATGACGAGATAGTCGCCGGGGTAGACGTCGAGATCGATGCCCTGGAGCGCGTGGATGGGACGCGCGGAAGCAGGGCCGTAGGTGTGGTGCAGCGCACGCACGGCAACGATCGGCTCTGGCAACGACACGCTCATCCCCCTTTCGCCCGACAGAATGGGGGCATTATACACCCGAAAGGGCGCCCGATCAAGAGCGTGCGTGGCTTTTAGTGCTTGACGGCCAGCGGCAAAAAGATGTAAGTGCCGGTGGCCACAGGCACGCCTTCCAGCCGAAGGCCATAGATGTCAAACGTCACGCCGTTGCGGTTATCCTCCCAGGCAAGCAGGCCGGCGGTCTGCGTGCCGGCCCAGGCCAGTGCCGGAGCCGATTGCCCACCGAGGCCGGTGTAGAGCAGATCGTTCGCGCTGGCGCTGGTATCGATCAGCACCCCACTGCCGCTGACCCGCTGGCCGTAGAGGTCGGGCGTGGTAGAGGCGTTGCGCGTGTCTTCCCAGGCCACGACGTAGTTGGCGGAGCCGCTGCCATAGGTGATGGTGAGCCGGCTCTGGTCGCCGCTCGCGGTGGAGATGGCGAACTCGGGAAGGAGGGCGCCGGCACCACCCACCTGGCGCCCGTACACGTCGCGGGTGGCGCCCCTGCTGTCGGGCCAGGCCACCAGGTAGCGGTCGTCGTCGGGGCTGTAGGCCACGACCGGGGTCCACTGGTCGCCAGCCTGGGTGCAGATGTCGAGGCTGCCCAACAGGTCGCCGGCCTGGTTCAAGCGTTCGCCCTTGATGTCGCGCTGCGCACCATCGGTGTCGCGCCACACCACCAGGTAACCACCGCCGCCCGGCTCGAGGGTGCGGCAGGCAACGTCGGGGTAGTTCTGGTCGGTGGCGCCGGTGGCAATGTCGAACTCGGCGTCGGTGGGGATGCCAGCGGCCGGCACACGGCGCCCACGGATGTTGTTAATCTCGGCCTCGTAGGCATAGACCACGAGGTACTCGCCGCTGATCGGGTTAAAGGCCACCCGCGGCACGCGGCGGGCGGTGGTGCCGGCGCCGGCAATCGGGACTTCTGCGCCGTCGAGGCTGCCGTTGGCGTTCACGCGCTGGCCATAGATGTCGGCGTCGGCGCGGCGGTCCTCCCAGACGACGAGGTATTGGTTGGTATCGAGGTTGTAGGCGACGTGGGGCGATAGCTGGGGGCTGGTGTCGGAGCAGATGGCAAAGCTGCCGCCCAGCAGGCTGCCATCCAGGCCCACGCGCTGGCCCCAGATGTCGAGGTTGCCCGCCCGCCTGTCGTGCCAGACGACCAGATACTCGTCGTCGGTGCTGTTGTAGGCCACGACGGGCTGGCGCTGATCGTCTAGAGGCGTCGAGATCGCGAGCATGGGCCCCATGAGGGTGCCGGCCGTGAGGACACGCTGGCCGACGATGTTGTTGATGGACAAGTCGGGGAGCACGACCAGGTAGCCGTCGGAGGTGGAGCTGGAGGCGAGGGCCGGGTAGCTCTGAAAGCCGGATGGATTCAGGATGGCGAAGGTGTCGCCCAGCGTATTGCCGTCGACGTCGACGCGCCGGCCATAGATATCATAGTTGGCGGCGCCGGCGCGGTGATCCTCCCAGACCACGAGCCATTGGTCGTTGCCATAGGCATTGTAGGCCACGTCGGGAACCCACTGGTCGCCGGCGTCGTCGCAGATGGTGAGCCCGGTGCCGGTGGGCACGCCGGCGGCCGTGACCCGCCGGCCGCGGATCTGGTCGTCGCCGGCCACGTCGCGCTGATAGACGGCGAGCCACTCGCCGGCGGTGCCGGCAGCGGGATTGAAGGCGACGGCGGGCCGGTAGACGGGGTCACTCGGAGCGGCGACGACGAACTCGGCGCCCAGGAACCAGGTGGAGAACATCAGGCAGCCATAAATCTGCTGGGTGGCGGTGCGCCCATCCTGCCAGACGATGAGGAAATCGCCATTGGTGGAGGGGTCGACGCTCACGTCGGGGTAGGCCTGGTCGCCGGCGGCGGTGCTGATGGCATATTCGGTGGCGCCAACCGTGCCCGCGGCATCGACTTTTTTGCCATAGACGTCGAGGCTGCCCGCCGCGCCGCCGTGATAGACGACCAGGTATTGAGCGAGCTGTGGGTGAAAGGCGACGGCCGGGAAGCCGCGCAGATCGCCAGACGTCCCGTCGGCAATGTTAAACGCGGAACCCAAGCCGGTGCCATCGGCGTTCAGAATCTTGGCCTCGACGTCGAACTCGGTCAAGTCGTACCAGGCGACGAGGTACCGTTGGTTCACCGTATCGTAGGCCACGTCGGGGTAGGAAAGGGTGGCAGCCGCCTCATCGCGAATGACAAAATTCTCTCCCACGGGGATGCCGTTGGCGGTGAAAATCTGGCCATAAATGTCCCAGTAGAGGGCGTTCAGGCGACCGTCGGCCCACACAACCAGGTACTCTTCCAGGTCGTCGCTGTAGGCCACGGCCGGGTGGCCACGCAGCGCTCCTTCGGGAAGGGAGATGAGAAACTCGTCGCCCCGGGCCAAACCGCCGGGCGACCGGTGCGTCGGGGTCGCGGCTGCCGGCGCCACGAGCAGCAAAAGGATAGCCACAACAGACGGGACAGCGATGCGATTCCACTTTTTCATTGTAGGCTCCTCTTTCCGGGCATGGTTTGCCCACAGAGCGGGGCACACCCCGCACACCGAACGTCATGGCGCCCCCCTGGCGCGGTGCAGATGGTGGATCCCCCACCAAGCGGTGGGAGTCAGCGATCGAGTGTGAAGATTGTAGCGCAAGATGGGGGAAAATGCAAGCTGCTGTGAGAAGCGCCTCAGTGCTCAGCTACGAGCCGGCGAGCAGGCGGGTGAGCTCGGCCTCGAGGGCCGCGTCGTCGAGCTT
>DATHUZ010000128.1:0-6408 GCA_035461725.1 Anaerolineae bacterium | reverse complement strand
TCCTTTCGACTTGTTTATAGTGTCTCGTGCTAGTATAGCACGCGGGAGACATCGACCTTGCGGCGTTGCCTCCCACAATCCATGATATCACGTTGTATGGCCCCGTGTCTATATATCAGGATACAGAAAAGGGATATAGGTTGGGATACATTTCGTGTGATGACATAAAGGGATGGCAGCGTGAAAAGAAGATATATCCAAATCTATACCCGGTCCCTATATCCCGGTACATTGACTTGTGCCGTCGTGGATGTTATGCTCATGAGTAGGCTGCCGGCCCCAGACAGGGGGCCTGTATGCTCAGAGTTCGCTGTCCCCCTCGTGTTCGGGACGGCCGAAAGGAGCCGCATGCGCCATTTGCAGGTGCGCGTCGCGCGCGGCCAGGGCGGCCAGGTGGTAGAAATCGCACAGAACCACGACGTCGTCGACGTCATCTGTTGGGAGGCTACAAGCAGTGACGAGGCTAATCTGGACGTCGTAGCGATCCAGGCAGAGAACCGCGCCGTAGGGTCGATACTGAACGAGCTTGAAGATCTGCCGCGCATGTCGGCGACTCTTTATCCGCACGAGATCCTCGCCTTCGAGCCGCCGGCGAGGAGGGCGCCGTCGAAGCTTAAAAATCTAGAGAACCGCAGCCCGCTCGAGATCTTGCTCAACAGCTTGCAGAGTGTTGGCAGTTGGGGCAGCTTTTTGGCCTACGTCGCGGCCGGGGCGATTATCGTGTGGATCTCGCTCTTTACCAATACGATCTATTTGATCATCGCGGCGATGCTCATTGCGCCTTTTGCGGGGCCGGCGATGAACGTGGCGATGGCGACCGCTGTGGGCGACGCCATCCTCTTCTGGAAGAGCCTCGCCCGTTACGCTGCGGCCATCGCGCTGAGTGTGGCCATAGCGGCCGCACTGACCTTTCTGTTTCACCAGACGGTGTTTACGGACCTGATGATCGGCGTGGGGCAGGTATCGGCAGTGGCCGCACTCCTGCCGTTGATCGCCGGAGCGGCGGGCGCACTGAACCTGGTGCAGTCGGAGCGATCGAGCTTGGTGCCCGGTGCCGCGGTGGGCATGCTGGTGGCCGCCGCGCTGGCGCCGCCCGCGGGGCTGATGGGGATGGCGCTCGTCATGGGGCGCTGGGAGGTGGTGCTGAGCACCGGCTTTTTGCTGATCCTCCAGCTCGTGGGCATCAACCTGGGCGGCGCGATCGTCTTCCGTCACTATGGGATCACATCGGACCTGACGCGCTACGAACGTGGCAAGCAGGCACTCTTTTATGTCTCTCTGGCAGCGACGGCGCTGGCGCTGGTCGGGCTGCTCGCCTGGCAGTTCTCGGGCCAGTTCCGGCTTCAGCGGAGCAGTGAAGGCACACGTGCTGCGCAGACCATTGAGCAGGTGGTCAAGGCCAGCAACCTGGCGGAGCTGGTGGATGTGCAGGCAGGATTTCAGCAGGGGGACGAGGAGCAAGAGGATACCCTGCTCGCTACGGTCTGGGTGAAGCGACAGGCGGACGTGGAGCCGGACGACGAGATTGCACGGGCGCTGCGCGTGGACATTCAGCAGCGCCTGCAGGAAACGCAGCCCGGCGCGCTGCCGTTGGTGAATGTGGTAGTGTTGGAGCCGCCCGCAGGGTGGTAGATACTGGATATAGACTAGATATCGGAGACTAGGGATGGCGGAGAAAAAGCAGGAGCGTGAGGTGCGGCCGGCGCAGCACCAGGAGGATCAGCCGGGACATAGGGAGGCGATGCGGCCCAAGCCGCGGGATGAGGATCCGGGCTACCGAGGCAGTGGCAAGCTGCAGGGCAAGGTGGCATTGATCACGGGCGGCGATAGTGGGATCGGTCGCGCGGTGGCCATCGCCTTTGCCAAAGAGGGTGCCGACGTGTCGATCGTCTATTTCGACGAGCACGAGGACGCGGCGTCGGCCAAGCACGAGGTGGAGCAGGAGGGGCGCCGCTGCATGACGGTCCCGGGCGACGTGGGTGACGAAGAGTTTTGCCGCGACGCGGTGCAGCGCACCGTGGACGAGCTGGGTCGCCTCGATATCCTGGTGAACAATGCCGCCGAGCAGCACACACAGAGCTCGATCGAGGACATAACGAAAGAGCAGATGGAGCGCACCTTCCGCACCAACATCTTTGCGATGTTCTACCTGACCAAGGCCGCGCTGAAGCACATGGGCGAGGGGAGCGCCATCGTCAACACGACGTCGGTCACCGCCTTTCGCGGCAGCTCGCACTTGATCGACTATGCCGCTACCAAGGGTGCGATCCTGGCGTTCACCCGCTCGCTGTCGGGATCACTGGCCGACCGTGGCATCCGCGTCAATGCGGTGGCGCCCGGACCGATCTGGACGCCGCTGATCCCCGCCAGTTTCCCGGCGGAAGAGGTGGCCAAGTTTGGCAGTGACGTGCCGATGGGCCGGGCGGGCGAGCCGGAAGAGGTCGCGCCTGCCTACGTGTTCCTCGCATCGGATGACGGATCTTATTTTACCGGGCAGGTGCTGCACCCGAACGGTGGAGAGATTGTCGGGGCGTGAGCGGATGACAGAGGCTGTGATGCGGACGACAGCACATGGCCCACTCGACGTCGAGACGACTACAGGCTCAGGAGAGCGATTCGCAGGGATTGTCGAGCGTGCGTTGTCCAAGTTCCTGGCGCTGCCACTCGGTATCCTGGCCGGTTTTTTGATCGCCGGCGCCGCGACGTACGCCCTGGACCGCGCAAACGCGGCGTGGATCCAGCCGTTGCGCCGCGTGCTCCAGGACTATGTCTTTTCCGACCCACAGACGACCGGGGACTTTTTGGGGGCAGCGGCGGGCGGTCTATTCACGCAGACCTCGATCGTGATTAGCATGCTCCTGCTCGTGCTGCAAAACACGGCGGCGAACATGGGCAACCTGGTTTACGATCACTTTATGGAGCGCCGCCGCAACCAGGTCTACGTGGGCTACGTCACGGGCGCGGTGGTGCTGGCGTACTTTGTGCATAGCACGGTTTCAGAGACCTTTAACCCTGTGCTCGGCGGCACGCTGGTGCTGCTGGTCACCTTCCTGTCGGTCGCACTGCTCGCCTGGTTCCTCTACTCGACGATGAATCAGATGAAGCCAGAAGTCGTCGTGGGTGATATCCACAGCACCGCGATGCACGCACGCGAGAAGGAACTGCGCACGCTGGCGCGCACGCGCCGGGAGTCGATCTCTGAAGCAGACGTGCTGGTGGTAGTACGCTCCACCGACCACGGTTACGTGACTCGCTTGAATCTCGACACGATCGACGACTGTTTGCAGAGCGGCGACCCCGCCACAGAAATGGTGGTCCACGCTGCCGTCGGCGACTTTGTGTCCTATCGCGACATTCTTGCCGAGATCCGATCGCGGGACATCGCCGAGGCGCAGCAAGTCGCGGGATGTGTGGGCGAGGCCTTTACCCTCGCACGAGAACGGGAGCCCGATTATGACTCCCGCTTTAACCTGCTCCAATTAGAGGTGATGGGTTGGACGGAAGCTTCGTCCTCCAAGCAGAATCCCGAGACGGCGTTGATGGTGGTACACACCCTACGTGACCTGCTGCGTCGCTGGGCGCTCATGGATCTGGCCCCGGCCGACGTCAAGGAACCGGTGGCCGTGGTCTATCCAGATCGTGTCGTCGAGCGTGTCGTCGACGCGTTCGAGTCGCTTGCTGTGGCGTCGGTCGAGTCGATGCAGCACCAGGTGTTCGCCGAAGTACTGGAGGCGCTCGCGCTTTCGTACCGCGACTTGCCGCGCGGCGTGCAGCAGCGCGTCGATTCGATGCTGTGGCGCGTCGTGCCGGGCCTGCGGGAGCATTTTTATACCGTCCGGCTCCAGGGTGCACTCAACCGGATGGTGCAGACTCTGCGCGACGCAGGTGACACCGACGTGGCGAACATGCTCGCACAGGCACGTGCCGAGCTGGCACGGACGGCAGGACGAGTGCCTGCGGCCAATGGTGGAAGTGGAGGTGGCGGTGGCACGAGTAGTTGAGCGCCTGCTGCCTGCCGGTGCACCCAGGGCCTCACGCTATCTGCTCTACGGCCTGCTGGCGCTGTCGGGCGCCGGCCTACTGCTCTTGATCTGGGGCCTGATCGAGCCGTACCTGGTCGAGTGGCGCCTGGTCCGTGCACCAATCGACCACCTGCCGGCTCGCTGGCGCGGCAGGCGCGTGATCGCGTTTGGCGACGTCCAGGTCGGCTCGTTCCTGAGCAACAAGGGGGCGACGCGGCGCATAGTGGCACGCGTGATCGAGGAAAGGCCCGACCTCGTCCTGCTGCTGGGAGATCTTGTCTACAAGGGGGCCGGGCGCGCTCCATGCCACGTCAAAGAGGTGGTCGGCCTCGTCGCACCCCTGGCACAGGCAGGGCTCTCGGTGTATGCCGTGTTGGGCAATCACGACTATGAGGTAACAAAGCGTGCTCCGAACGGGGATGGTGAGCGTGTAGCCCACCTGGTCGACGCGCTAGAGGCGGCTGGTGTCCACGTGCTCGAGAACGAGTCCGTTCCCCTCGCACTGGACGGTGGGACAGACGGCGGGGAAGGCGCGATCCGCCAGGACAACGGCCAGGCCGACCTCTACCTGGTCGGCATCGGCTGTCACGAAGCGGAGAATGACGACCCGATCGGCGCGCTCTCTCGCGTGCCTGCGGGAGCTGCACGCCTGGTCGTCATGCACCACCCGGACAGCTTTGCCGGGCTGCCCACACGCACTGCACCCGTCGCAGTATCGGGCCATATGCACGGTGGGCAGGTGCGCCTGCCCGGGGTGCCGAATGGGTTTTACAAAAGGCTGGCCAAGGTGGACGAGGTCCACCTGGATGGCTGGGCGGATGGGTATGGCGAGCCCGGCAACCGGCTATACGTCAACCGCGGAGTTGGTTTTGGCTGGCTGCCGCTGCGAATCAATGCGCGGCCCGAAGTGACCGTGTTCGTACTGGAACCGGCGCCCAAGAAGTAGGGACAATTCGAGAATGCGCTGACCGGCTCGCCGGCAGGGGATAGAAAGAGAGAGTGGGATGGCAGGAGAAAGTAAAAGAACGAGAGATCACGAAAAGATCAAGCAGTGGGTCAAAGAGCGCGGTGGATACCCGGCGACCGTCGCTGATACGGGTGATGAGGAGGATCCGGGCATCCTGCGCATCGACTTTCCCGGTTATGGTGACGACAGTGACCTGGTTCGTATCTCGTGGGACGCTTTCTTTGAGAAGTTTGACGACAAGAACCTGGAGATGCTCTACCAGGACGAGATGCGGAGCGGTTCGGAGAGCCGGTTCGTCAAGTTTGTCAGCCGTGGTGACGGCGACGACTAGCTCGAAAGGATAGTAGTTGTTCGTGTGGTTACGGGTGCGGTCTGGCACGCTCGGGGCCACACGCCGGATAAACCAATCATATCTAGATGAGGGAGGAAACAAATGAACAACAACAACCAAGTCGGAGGATTCCTGGTAGGGTTCCTGATCGGAGCCATCTTTGGCGCGATCGTGGCGTTGCTGAACGCGCCGCAGTCGGGCGAGCGGACACGTGAGCAGATCCAGGAGCGTGCGCTCGAGCTGCGCGACAAGGCGCAGGACACTGTGTCGGAGGCGCAGGCACGAGTCGAGGACGTGAGCAACAAGATCGTCGACCGCGCGTCCGAGCTGCAGAAGGAAGGCGAGCAGGCTCTGCGCAAGGGCCAGCGCCGTGCAGAAGAGGTCGCCCGTGACGTCCGCGACCGGGCTGACGACGTCCGCGCGTAGGCTGACCAGAAGGTCGTTGTGAGAAAGTCACGGGACTGGCGCTCTCTTGGTGAAAGGAGGACGGCCTATGCCGTATGACCGCAACGAGGAGCTGCCGGAAAGTGTCAGGGACTCGCTGCCCAAGCATGGGCAGGAGATCTATCTCAAGGCGTTCAATAGCGCCTGGGAGCAGTATGACGAGCCCGAGGAGCGCCGGGGCGACCGCTCGCGTGAAGAAACTGCACACGCAGTCGCGTGGGCGGCGGTCAAGAACGTATATGAAAAGAAGGACACCGGCACCTGGGTGAGAAAAGAAGACGAGGGAGAGGGTCAATAGCCCGCCCTTTGTCGGGGGACTCGTTCCCCTGGGATAGAGTGCCGGCCACCTTCCGCCAGACCGGCGGAGGCCGGCACCGGACAAATCAGTTGTGTATCGAAAGGAGAGGTACAAATGGATCTTCTTGGATGGGCCATCGTAGCACTGGTCGTAGCACTGGTGGCGGCGCTGCTCGGGTTCACGGGAGTGGCCCGGGGCGCGGCGTCAATCGCCAAGCTGCTGTTCGGCTTGTTCATCGTGATCGCCATCATCCTGTTCATCATGTCCCTCGTGTAACCGGGACGGCAGGATGAGCAGCGACTGACGTGCTGCCGTGCGGCGGCAGCACGCCCGCCGGAAGAGGTTC
>DATHUZ010000127.1:0-5114 GCA_035461725.1 Anaerolineae bacterium | reverse complement strand
TCCGGCTGCTTCAAAGAAATGACGTCCACCTCGTAGCCATTCCGCAGCAAGGCCTCCGCCTGCCGCTGCACGCGCGTCTCGCCGATCGGATAATACGCGTGCACGATCATGCAGTGCCGCCCCACCCTGCCGCTCTCCACTATCTGCTCACCTGTCCGCTTGCTCATTTACTCACCTGCCCGTCTTCCTTCAACAGGCTGCGCAAGCGTTCCACCTTTTGCGAATACTCGTCCACCAGCCTGGCGTTCAGATGCGGCATCTCCTCACAGAGTCGGTCCGCGTCGCGCCTGGCGCGCTGCACCCCTTCGTACACTCCCTCGACCGTGTTCGGCACGTGCACGGTGCCGAGCGAAAAGTAATCCCGCAGCACGGGCCAATCGGATGTGATCAGGGGCACGCCGAACGACACGGCCTCGTAGCCGCCCATCAGCAGCGTGTGGTTGCGTGTGGTTAGGTCCATCACCGCGTCCACGCCTCGCAGCAAGCCGACGTACTGGTCGTAGCTGAGGTAGCCTGTCAGGTGGCAGTTGTCCGGCTTTTGCGCCACGAGCGCCGTGTCCGCCTTTCGATCGTCACCCGTCACGTAAAAGTCGACGTCGGGCAGCCGCTCTGCCGCCTGGAACACCACGTCCAGCGGCTCGTCGGCCTCGTAAGTGCTCACCACCGCCACGCTGAATTGGCCATCGAGCGGATACGGCTCGCCCGGAGGATACTCGCCGGGCGTGAAACCAAGCACCAGGTACGGCACGTCCCACGTTTGCACAATGTCACCCTGCGATTGGTTCGGCACCAGGGTGACGAGCGCGCGGCGCGACAGCCAGCGGTGCAGCGGCAGTGCCCAGTTCCACCGCGGCGCGACAAACGCCGCCGTGTGCGAATCGATCCCGAACTCGGCGCCGCCCAGGCGCGCGTATAGGTAGGCCACCAGGGCGCTAAAGATCGGCGGGTTCTGGACGAATACGATGTCGGGCCGCTCGCGCCGCAGCAGGCGCCACGTATCCCACGCCTGCCACACGTAGCGAAACGGTGCCTGCCACAGCTTGCCCTGCTGCCCCCTGTTAATAAAGTGCGCGGTGCCGCCTATCGTCTGCGCCAGCAGCTCACTGCGCTGATCGCGGCGCACCCAGGCGACTACCATCTTTTTTTTCATGACCCTGTCCCTTCCCCCTCGCCGTTCGCCTCGCCCGCCAGTCCCACCTGCCGGAGCCAGCCGACCGTCAGTGCCAGCCCCCTGTCGAGATCCACCCGCGGCTCATAGCCGATCAGGGTGCGTGCTTTGTCGCCCGAATAGCGCGCGTCGAGATTGTACAACTGCAGGTCGGCCCAGCGCGGCGTCGTCTTGAGCGACGTTTCGGCCGATTTCATCAGCATCCTGGCCGGCCGGAAGCGATACGCCAGCTTGCGCAGCGGCTTTTCGTAGTGATCGCGCACGAACCGGGCCGTGCTGCGCACAGGCTCCATCAGGCGCGTCCTCAGCCGCGCCCCACCCGGATTGACCGTGGGGAGCTCGGGCAGCCCGAGGGCCGCATTATAGCGCTTAAAATAGTCGTTCCAGGTCACCGTATCGGGGCCGACCAGGTTAAAGGCCTCTCCCGTGGCCGCCGGGTGGTGCGCCGCGGCTAGGATGCCCTCCACCAGGTCGCCGACGTATACCATGTTGCACACGCCGTCGCCATACCCCTCAAAGATGCCCCAATTGCCCGACTGGAGCTTGCTGGCCAGGTCGACCGTCCACATGCGCCCAAACGGGCCATAGATGATCGACGGCCGGATCACAGTCACCGGCAGCCCCCTGTCAGCGTACTCCCAGCACAGCTCCTCGGCTTCCACCTTGCTCGCCGTGTACTCGTCGCCATTCTTTTCTGTGGGGAATATCTCGTCCACCACGCCTTCCGCATTGCCATACACCACGGCCGAGCTCAGGTAGACCAAGCGCTGGACACCCGCATTGAGCGCCGCCTCCAGCACGTTGCGCGTTCCCTCCACCGTCACGCGTTTCGACCCATACGCCGTGTGGACCACCCTGTCGACACCCTCCATCGCCCCGGCAAGCTGATCTGGCTTCATCACGTCGGCCAGTACCGGTTGCAGCGGGAATCGTGATAGGCGCACGGCGGTAGAGGTGTGGCGCACTCCGGGGCGCACGTTCGCACAGCCCTTCAGATAAAGGCTCTCCACCAGCCATCCACCGACAAAGCCGTTGGCTCCCGTAATGAGAAAGGTCTCTTTATCAGGCATTGTGCATTTCCTTTACGTCGTACCACGGCATGTCGAACCGCCTGGCAGCACGGTAGCACTCGTCGATAAACTGGATGGACGGCAGCGCGTCGCGCCCCGAGACGAGGGGCGCCGTGCCGCTGCTCATCGCGTCCAGAAAATTGGTGATCATCCCATCCGCAATGGCGTGGTACGCCCCGTCCATGTCGAGCCGTATGCGCTTCTCGCGTCCTGAAGGCTGTTTGAGGACGATGCTGTGGTTGTCATAGATGTCGCCCCACAGCGTGCCCCCTTCGAGCTCGACCTGGAACGTCGTCGGGAACTTGCTCAGCCAGCTCAGCAGCACGTCACCCTGGACACTGCCTCCGCCGTTTCCCGCCCCGTTGTGCTGAAAGCGCACGCGCGCCACCGCCTCGGGCCCCCCGAGCGAGTCATTCTCCGACGAGACGACCTCCGGCTTGCCGCCCAGCCACCAACTGATCACGTACATGACGTGCGCCCCTCGGTCGCGCAGCACCCCACCCGACACGGTGCCCGGCTGGAAGCGAAAGTCCGTCTTTGACTGCCAATCATATTTTTCACCCACCCGGTACGTGATCGACCGGATCGCCCCGAGGCCACCCTCGTCCAGCAGCTCTTTCACCTTGGCGAGGGGAGGAAAGAGCCGGCGCTGATAGTTGGCCGCCAGCACAACGCCCGCGCGCTCCGCCTCTGTGACCATCTCTCGCGCCTTGTCGGCCGACTCGGCGAGCGGCTTTTCTGAAAAGACGTGCACGCCGTTCGACAGGAATTCGAGGCCGATCGGGTTGTGGAGGTGTGTCGGCACCGCCAGGATGGCACCGTCGACCTCGTGGACGATGTCCCGGTAATCGGTGGTCACCGCGCCGACAGAGAATTGCTTTGCCAGCTCTTCCGCGCGTGCCCGGTCCCTGTCGACCAACACCAGCCGGCTGAGCACCGCTGGATGGCGCGCGAGGGCCGGTAGGTAGTACTGCTCGGCGATGGCCCCGCACCCCACCAGCGCCAGCCGTGGGGTCGTCGCCTGCGGGGCAACGCGGTTGGTTGGTTGGGTCGATGCCTGATTTGTTTGTTTGTTTGTCTGTTCCGGTGTCATTTTGTCTGTCATCTTTCCTGAATGATCTATAATATCTAATATCGAATCCCTATTCGCTCGTCTCTATCGCCTTCTGATACACCTCGAGCCACCTGTCGGCGATCGACCGCTTTTGCTCCTCCACCCACCGCTCCGCCTGCTCGCCCATGCGGTGCCGCAGGCCATCGTTCTGCAGCAGATAAACAATCGCCCGCGCCAGGGCCGCCTCGTCGGCCGGCGGCACCAGCAGGCCGGTCACTCCTTCCTGCACGTAATCAGGCAGCGCTCCGACCCGAGTGGCGACCACAGGCCGCCCAAAGCTGTACGCATCGAGCAGCACGCCGCTGGCGGCACCGTCGATGTAGGGCAGTGCCACCAGGCTGGCACGCTCGAAATAGGCCGGCATCTCTTCTCCCGGCACGAATCCGGCGTGCACCTCGAACCGGCCTGGCTCCTCGATCATCGCCAGGCACCGCTCCAGGTCAGGGCCATGCGCCGCGATCAAAAAGCGGGCATCGGGCACCTCCCGGTTCACCAGCGGCTGGGCACGCACCAGGTATTCCAGGCCCTTATGGTAGCGCGCGCCGCCAAAAAAGAGAACCGTCCCGGGCTCTTCAGCTATGTTCGACCTGGGCCACCGCGCCGCCGTGATGCGCGGCACCAACGGGACGTGCACCACCCGCTCGGCCGGCAGTCGATAACGGTGCACCATCACGTCCACCAGCTCCTGGCCGTGCACCGCATAGAGATCGGCCCCCCACAGGGCCAGGCGGTTGCCGAGCGCGGTCATCCACTCCGGCCGGTCATCGCCCAGGTTCTGCAGCGGCTGCTGAAACGCGGTCACCACCGGCACGTCGCGGAGCAGCAGCGCCAGCGACGCCAGCCATAGCTCGCCGGGTCCGAGGCTGATGTGCACCACATCAACGCCGTCACTCTCCATCGCCTCTGCCACGCCCCGCACCGTGCCAAGTGACCGGGGATCGCGCATGCGCGGATAATCGATCAGGCGCACAGGAATCGTTGGCGGCAGCAGGTTGAGGTCGTAAATGCGCGCCACGATGCCGTCCTCTGTCGCTCCGTTCCGCTCGCCCACCAGTCGCCCCGCGCGTGAGCGTGACAGGTAGAGCGTGGCCCAGGCACCCGCGGCGTGCAGCACGTTCGCCAGGTCGAGCGTCGACTCGATGTCGGCACCACTCGCGATCCCCACGTGCAGCGTGCGGCCGTCTCCAGGGCCGCAGTCGCCCGCCAGGTTGCAGACTCTTCCAGCGCCCCGGCCCACGTCGCCACCGCCTATCATGCCACCACCTCTTGGCGCAACGCACGCGCCTCAGCGCGGTCTTGCTCTCGTGCCCTGTCGCGCCCTCGCCGCTCCAGCCCGATGATCTCGTGCACGCTGTCAAACACCTGGTTCCAATCGTACTGGCGGGCGAACGCTTTCCCCTTTTCCCCGTACGTCCTCAGCAGCGCCGGGTCGGACAGTAACTCGGTAGCGGCGCGCGCGAACGCAGCCGGCGTGCACTCGATCGCCTGCCCGGCCCCCGACTCGTCGAGGATCAGCTCTGTCTCGCCGATCCGGGTGCCGATCACGGCCAGGCCCGCTGCCATGTATTCGACGATTTTCAGGTGAAAGGCGTACTTCATCTGATCCGTCGCCTGGAACAGCGCGACCCCAATGTCCGCCTCCGCCAGGAACCCGGGCAGTTGCGTGTACGGCTTGAAGCCAAGAAACTGCACACTATCGCCCAGATCGAGGCGCTCCACCATGTCTCGCAGCGAGCGCGTGTACGCATTGTCGTCGGGGCCG
>DATHUZ010000126.1:0-5704 GCA_035461725.1 Anaerolineae bacterium | reverse complement strand
CCACGCCGGCGCGGGCACCCATTCCCATTCGCTGTAGGTCGGCACCCGCTCAAAGCTGAGGAGCGTCTGTCGCTCCGAGCCGTCCGCCCGGGCGACGAGGATGTCTGTTGGCGTGCTCAGCAGCACCGACTCGCCGTCCGGCGACACTACCGGGCGGCCGCCCTGCCCCGCCGGCAGCAGCTCGTCGAGCTGCCCCGATTCAACGTCCAATCGCCAGAGATCATAGTTGCCAGGCAGCCCGTTGATGGTGAGATAGCGCGTGGTGAACAAGAGCTGGCGCTCCCCTGGCAGCCAGTCGAACGGACCCGGCTCGGATGGGAAGAGGTCGGGCTCCAGTCCCCCGGAGCCCGGCACCTGCGGGAGAACAGCCAGCGGATCTAGGAGCATGCGCGGGGAGCCGCCGGTTACAGGGACTGCCCACCACGTGCTCGTCGGCACCTGGTCGGGCATGGTGGGTGATACGGTGACGGATGGGCCTTCGCGCCGGAAGAGGACGAGTGTGCCGTCGGGCGAAAACTCGGGAAAGTCGACCACGTCACCCAGGTCGGTCAACTGCATCTCCTCTCCTTCGGGCAGCGGCTTGAGCCACAGGTCGCCGTCACGGATCACAATCACCGCCGCTTCGAACGCCACATCAGGCGGAGCAGCAGTCGCAGGCGGCATGGTCGCGGTTGGCGGAGCTTCTGTCGGGATCGAGGTCGCAGTGGCGGAGGGCAAAGCCTCGGCCGTCGGGCTCGCCGGCTGCGTGGGCACGGTGGTGGGTAGGGGTGCGGCAGAAGTCGCCGTGGCCGCAGGTGGTGGTGACGTGGGTTCCATTCCGGCACACCCTGCCAGCACCGCGAGGGCAATCAATAGAAGAGCGATTCGTTTCATGGCGTTACCTCCCAGACTAAGACGCTCCGGCCCGGAATCAAGTTCCGCCTTCGTAGTGCAGCCGGGAGCAACCAGGGTCGTGCTTGACAACAATCACTTTGAAGAATATAATTTAGATGAAAAATATTGTCAAGGCTTGACCGGGAGGTGACGATGGCAACTGAAGAGACGCTGACCTGGCCGCAGGCACTCAACTGGCGCATGCGCCGCCAGCACCTGACCGGGCGACTCCCGCGCCACCAACTGCTGGACGTCACCTCACGCCTGTGTGGTGTGCACGCCCAGTTGCAGTCGTCGGCAGAGCTGACACTGTGGGTACGAGTGGACGACCTGCAGCCCGGAGATGTCGGCGACGCCCTCTGGCAAGCGCGCTCGCTCGTCAAGACGTGGGCCATGCGTGGCACGCTGCACCTGCTGCCGGCTGCGGAATACGGCTTGTGGCAATCGGCCCTGTCTGCTTTTCGCAACTATGAGAAGGCCAGCTGGTCCAAGTACTTTGGCGTGTCTCAAAAGGAGCTGGAGGTCCTGTTCGAGGCCGTGCCACGCGCGCTCGACGACCGTTTTCTCACTCGTGACGAGCTGGCGGACGCCGTCACATCCCTCACCGGTTCGGCAGACCTGGGCGACAGGCTGCGTGAAAGCTGGGGCGCCGTGCTCAAGCCCATGTCCTATCGGGGGCTGTTGTGCTATGGCCCCAGCCAGGGGCGCAACACGCGGTTCACGCTGCCGGCTACATGGCTCGACCACTGGACCCAGTGGCAGCCTGCAGAGGCAGTGGCAGAGATGGTGCGCCGTTACCTCGGCGCCTACGCACCCGCTACGCGTGAAGAGCTCTCCCGCTGGTGGGGCGGCGCCACTCCGGCACAGGCAGGCAAGCTCCTGAAACAGCTTGGCGACGAGGTCGCCGAGGTAGATGTCGAGGGCGAGCGCCGCTACGTGCTTGCAGAGCACCTCGCCGACATGGCCGCTGCCACGCCCGAGCGAGTGGTACGGCTGCTGCCTGCGTTCGACCAGTGGGTTGTCACCGCCCCGCGGGGGCACGATGCCTTCCTCGCCTCAGAGTATCACGCGCGCGTGTACCGGTCACAGGGCTGGCTGTCGCCCGTGCTGCTCGTCGATGGCCGCATGGAAGGGACCTGGTCGTACGAGGGCTCGGGCGAAAAGCTGCGCGTCACGATCGAGCCATTTACAAGTGTGCCGGCCTCGGTGCTGCAGGAGGCGGAGGCAGAGGCCGAGCGCGCTGCCGCTTTTCTGGGCAAGGACGCTGCCGACACTGACGACGAAAAGGAGGGTGTGTAGATCAACATGCAAACGTGGCAGATCATCGTCATCGCCCTGGTCGCACTTGTGTCGGTGAGCTGGATGTCGCTGGCCATCGCGCGCCTTTTCTCGCGCCCGGCGTCGGGCCGGGCGAGCATACGCCCGGGCACCGCCGTCGAATCGGGCCTCGTGGGTGGCAGCATCCCTGAAGGTGCCCGCGTGTTCGACGGCTGGTCCTACCGGGTGGGCGCACGCTTTGCGGGACGTGTGCGCATCACCGTGTACGAGGACCGGGTGGCTGTCGCCGGCCCGCGCGTACCGCGTTGGCTCTACGAGCTCTGGATCTGGGCGCAGGGCCTCTTGCTCGCCCTGGTCCCGCCGGTCCTGGTCGCGGCGGTCGTCACCCTCGACTGGCGCTGGCTCGTCGCGGCGACCGGCCTCTGGATCGCGAGCTTTGGGGTCTCGTTCGGCGGCGCCGGGCTGTGGCCCGGGCTCGGCGAGGTGTCTAACGACAGGGGCTATTTCAAGGCCGTCGAGCTCCCTCGATCATCGGTGCGCGAGGTTGACGTCGGCAAAGGCTGGGCGAAGGGTGGGCTCGGGGTCGTGCTCTTGCCCTACGTGGCAGGGATCGACCAGATGGCTGCCGGGCGTGCCGTGTCATTCTTTGCTCCCGACGAACTTGGCCGCGAGGTGAGGTTCGCCATCGACGTGTACACCGAGGAATACGCACGAGAGCTGGCGGAGCTGCTTTCGGTGCCGGCCGGCACCCAAACCACATGACCGCTCTCGCTGTGAACCTAGAAATGGCAGGATCGTAAGATGAATCATGCGTCAAATCCCACTCAACCGGGCGCCATGAACAACCGCTCGATGCCGCCCGGCACGATTATTCCCGAGCTTGTGTACAGCGACCTGGACGCAGCTGTGGCCTGGTTGTGCAAGACGCTGGGCTTCACAGAGCGGCTGCGCATCGCAAACCACCGCTCCCAACTCGTCTTGGGCGATGCGTCGATCATTGCAGTGGCGCGAAGCGGGGAGCGGCGGCCTGGCGCGGCCTCTCTGCCACTCGAAACCGAGGTGACCCACTCGCTGATGGTCCGGGTGCCGGATGTCGACCGGCACTACGGACACGCGAGGAGAGCTGGCGCGCGCACGCTGCACCCGCCCGAGACCTACCCCTACGGCGAGCGGCAATACACACTCGAGGACATCGGCGGACACTATTGGACGTTTAGCCAGTCGGTAGCCGACGTCGCGCCTGAGGAGTGGGGCGGCCGGATGATGGGCTCTGAGTAAGGTCAAAGGCGCCAGGTTGGTCTGCCCTGTGGATCCCAAGCCAGTCGCGCGTGGCCGCGTCTGGCCAATGCCAGCTCTGTTGTCTAGCTTTGTCCAAAACGACAGGTGTGATATAATGTCATCGCGCATCCAGAATGGGTGAAGCCTACCCGCTGGCGCAGCCGGGTGGTCGAAGGTGCCCCGTCTCGCCGGTGGAAAAAGGACATATAGAGGAGGCACACTCTTGACGGGACCGCCCTGTTCACAGGCGATCTTTGCACATCCAACCGAAGAGCAATTCGCACACATTCTCGACTTCTACGGCGTCGAATGGCAGTACGAGCCACGCACCTTCGTCCTCGAACGAGACGAGGACGGCAACATCCAGGAGGCATTCGCCCCCGATTTTTACCTGCCCAAGCAGGACCTCTACGTCGAGCTGACCACACTCCGCCCCAGCCTGATCCGCATCAAAAACCGAAAACTGCGGGCAATGAAGACACTCTACCCTGACGTCAATGTCAAGCTCTTCAAGCGTCGTGACCTCGAGACGCTCCTGCTCAAGTACGGGCTGGATCAGGAGGCGGCGCAACTCCACGGCTGCGAGGCGCAAGGGACAGAGCCGTGAGCTGGCACCCGGTAGAAGCGTATGGGGACCTGGCAGCCGACGTGAGCCAGGTACTCATCTCCACCGAGCAGATCCACGAGCGGGTGCTGGAGCTGGGGCGCGCCATCTCGCGCGATTATGCCGGGCGCAACCCCCTGCTCGTCGGCGTGCTCAAGGGCGTAGTCATCTTTATGGCCGACTTGCTCCGTGCGCTGACCATCCCGGTCGAGGTCGATTTTTTGGCGGTGTCGAGCTATACCGCCGCCCTGCGCGACCAGGGCGTGGTGCGCCTGGTCAAAGACCTGGAGGTGCCGCTCACCGGCCGCCACGTGCTCTTTGTCGAGGACGTGATCGATACCGGCCTGACGCTCAATTACCTGCTCGGAACGCTGCGCGCCCGCGAGCCGGCGAGCCTGGAGGTATGCGTGCTCTTTGACAAGCCCGGACGGCGCCTGGTCGACACGCCACTCAAGTACAAGGGGTTCGACTTGCCCGACCGCTACGTCGTCGGCTGTGGGTTGGACTTTCGCGAGCGTTACCGCAACCTGCCATTCGTCGGGCTGCTCAAGCCGGCAGCCTTCAACCGCTCGGGGCTCGATTCATCAGAATAGGCACACGGCATAAAGAAAGAGGGGCCCCAAGTAACCTTTTGGCCATCCTCATCATCGCTTGCCGCGCTCATTGGATCCGTCGCTGACGCCACTTCACCATGTCACCGCATAGAGTCCTCTCTTGGTTCCACGCCGTTTACCCTTGAGCATCGCTTCCGCAGAAGCTTGCCCTCCGGTGCACGGGTCTCCCGTAAGAGTCCCTGGATCTTGACTACGCCTGATAGTCCTCTCGGAGTTCTCAGCCTGTAGTCTCGTTCCACAACGATCAGGTCGCCATCCAACCACTCAGGGCTCCCTCACCCTTTGGGAATGATACTACGCTATTCCCTCCAGGTGATGATAGTATACCACATGTCAGGATATTTGTCAAGACTTATTTGCATGATTTTTGCCACCAAATTCGATCTTGGTTCTACTCCCCGCCGGAGCTCACCTGCCTGTGATTAGAACGGCATTAGAGCTTGCCGGCGGAGATCTGCCCGCTGCCAGCAATAGGGTGAAACGCTATGGTTCAAATCGATTGCGCACGCGCAGGCACGCGTCGGCTCTCGACCATCCTTGACAATTGTAACAACTTGTGCTATATCATTTACCCTATTACAGCAAAGGACGTGCTGCTCGCAAGATCCGGCTATGGATTTCGACTCGTACCGCAAAGCGTTTTACGTTGATCCCGCCCCTGAGCCGCGGTTTCACTTTAGCGGCTCTTTCGGCGCGACGCTGTATGTCGCGGACTTTTATGACGCGGTTATTTTTTACGAAACCGTTCTCGGTCCGCCGGCCTATGTAGAAGGCGAGGACACGAGAGGGTGGCCGATCGGAAACGGGTGGCTGACGATCTTGAAGGGAAAAAGTGGGAACCCAAGCAATGTCGAGATCACCTTTGAGCTTGATACCGTCGAGGAAGCGGAAGCCCTGCAACGGAGCTTTATTGCCGCGGGAGCCAGTGGGCCGGCGCCATCGAACCGGTTGATGTACCGGCCGGTACGCGCCTGCCCGGTGGTGGATCCATTCGGACTCGAGATCATGATCGTCGCTCCACTTCAGGCTGAAAAGCCGGCCGGCGACGAGTGATTCC
>DATHUZ010000125.1:0-2929 GCA_035461725.1 Anaerolineae bacterium | reverse complement strand
TCCCCTCGTAATACGCCCACACGTCGCACTCTGTCCCGTCCGGCAAGGTGCACGTTCCCTGCTCATCCTCCGCGCCCGAGTTCCCTGTGATCGTGTACTCGCCGCCCGTGATCGCGCAGTACACCGCCGCCGCCGTGAGGTAGCCCGTCACCTTCAGGCCGCCGACAGGGCAGTGCCCGTTCAGCAGCGCCCACTCTTCGCACTGCCTGTTGTCCTCAAATAGGCAGATGCCGTACTGTCCACCGTCGGACCGCGTCTCGAGCGACCACGACCCGCCCACCTCGGCGCAGTGCTGTGCCGCAGGGTTTGGCAGCGCGGCCCCTTCCCCCTCCGGGCTGATCCGGTACCAGATGTCCGGCAGGTATCCCTGCGCATCCGGCTCGAACAGCTGCCGCACGATCTCGGGTGTCCCCTCGCGGCAGCGCCACTCGTACACCGTTTCGCGCCCCGTCACCACAGCGGGGACCAAGTCGGAATTCGGGTTCGCCTGGCAAAAGTCCGTCTCTTCCTGCGTCGGCGTGCGGTCCGTGTCTGCCTTTGCCTCGCACGGCAGATTTGCCCCCACGAAACATGCATACACCTCGCCGTCCATGCACCGCCAGAACGACCCGTTCTCGAGCACGTCGAGCGGCGTCTCGGGCACGTTGAGCGCCCCCCGCAGGCCCTGAACCACCGCCCCGGGCATGTCGGGACCTGTGTATTCCGGCCCCGGCGCATCCGCCGTGCCAACCGTGGCGCAGTAGGCAAAGGGATCGCTGTAGGTCTCGGACACCGGCGTGGCGCCCTGGATCTCGGGGGTCGGCGTCGCGTCCTGGCTCTCAGGGGTTGGCGTTGCGCCCTGGCTCTCGGGCGTTGACGTGGTAACCCCGGCCACGCCGGGCCCGCACCCTGCCAGCCCGGCAAAAAGGAGACACATCACAACAACGAACGACACGCTTCGTACCACTTTCATGAACGTATCCCTCCCGCCCACGAGAATAGGCAGGGCCCTCTGGCCGGCACCTGTTCAGCCATGCACCGGGTAGACCCTGCTTCCATCCTCATTGTAGTCCCATCGCCGGGCATCTGCTCGACGCGCAGCCGGCGCAATGCCCACGCTCTTGCCTCCAGGTGCGGACCTGACATCCCGGAATCCGTTCTATCGCCACCACTCCAAACCCACAGATCTCCAGAATAACGCGGATTTTCGCCCCACGCGCCCCAATCAGCGTTCCAAAGCAGCACTTGACAAGCCATATGCCCTGTGCTAGAATGGCACCGTCGGATGTCGTAAAACGTAGTATGCTCTCCGGGAGGCCAGAGCGCAGTCTCTAGCCAGAACCGTGACGCGCCTGGCCTGTCTCAGGAGCCAATGACGTTGCAGGCAGAGAGGCGGGGTATGGTTGGGGTTTCAAAATGGCCGGATCGATCGCAGGTCGTGCCATGACCGGCGATGGGTCACACCCCGCCGCCCTGCCTGTTCCTTCTCTCCATTTTTTCTCTCCATTTTACCACCCCGATTCTTTCTTCTCTGGCTGTGGGCAGGCACGCAGCAGGCGCGGCCTGGCGTCGCAGCGGCTAAAGCGTGCGGCAGATATCGAGAAAGGAGGCGCAGTATGACCGGACAATTGGAGACGATCATTCCCCTGACGATGGCCAAGCTCAAGTTCGGGCTGGGGGCCACGGAGGAGCTGGGCTACGAGCTCAAGCTCGCGGGTGCGCAAAAGGTCCTGCTCGTGACCGACAGGCACCTGTGGGACGTCGGGCTGATCGACAAGGTCAGGACGCTCATCGAGGACGAGGGGATCGAGCTGACGATCTATGACGAGGTGCACATCGAGCCGACCGATGTCTCCTTCAGGGCGGCCATCCAGAAGGTGGGCGAGGTGGTCTTTGACGCCTTTGTCGCGTTGGGGGGCGGCAGCACCATCGACACGGCCAAGGCCATGAACCTCTATAACACCTACCCGGCCGACCTGTACGACTATATCAACAAGCCGATCGGCAAGGGCAAGCTGGTGCCGGGAGCGCTGAAACCGATGTTCGCCCTGCCCACCACCGCGGGCACCGGCAGCGAGACCACGCCCGTGATCGTCCTCGACCTGCTCGACCTGAAGCTGAAAACAGGGATCTCGCACGTCAATATCCGGCCTACCATGGCCATCGTCGATCCACTCAATACGGTGAGCCAGTCGCCGGCGGTCACGGCCGGCACCGGTCTCGACGTGTTCACCCACGCCGCCGAGTCGTTCACGATCAAGCCGTACAACATGCGCCCCAGGCCCGAGAGCCCGGCGCTGCGGCCGCCGTACATCGGCTCGAACCCGATCGCCGACCTCTGGAGTGAGAAAGCGATCGAATGGGTCGGCACGTACCTGCGCCGCGCCTGCTACAACGCCAACGACATCGAAGCCCGAACCTACATGGCGATGGGCTCGACTTTTGCCGGCATCGGGTTCGGCAACGCGGGGGTGCACATTCCGCACGCCCTCGGCTATCCGATCGCGGGCATGATCCGCGAATGGATGCCGGCCGATTATGGCGTGCACGAGCCGATGGTGCCGCACGGGATGTCGACCATCCTGACGGCTCCCGCCAGCTTTCGTTTCACGGCGCCGTCGAGCCCGGCCAAGCACGCGCGCATCGCCGAGCTGCTGGGGGCCGACGTCAGCGGCCTGTCGCCGCTGGAGGGCGCGAAAAAGCTGCCCGACGCCATCATCAACCTGATGCGAGACGTCGGCTGCCCCAACGGTCTGTCCGAGCTGTGCTACACCAGGGCGGACATTCCGGGGCTGGTGGAGGGCGGCTGGAAACAGCAGCGGCTGCTGGTGGGCAGCCCGCGGCCGGTGAGCAAGGCCGATCTGGCGCGCATTTTCGAAGAGTCGATGGTCCTCTGGTAGGACCGGAGCTGTGGCAAACTGCCGCCGGCGAGGAGAACGTTCAGGCAAAG
>DATHUZ010000124.1:0-3527 GCA_035461725.1 Anaerolineae bacterium | reverse complement strand
CTCGCGGGCGAAATTGTCCAGGTAGAGCTGGCGCCACAGATCGTTGCCGTCGACCAGGTGCCACACGATCCTGTCGCCAAACCGCTCCTGGAGCCGGTCGGCGTTGATCCTGGGCTTGTGGCTGTTGCCCATGCCGTCGTGTGTGAAGGTCAGCAGGTGCACGCGGTCGAATCGCTGCGCCAGAAGCGCGGCCGAGTAGGTAGAATCGGCGCCGCCCGAATAAAAGAGCGACGCCTGCTGCCCCCTGCCGTCGGGGATTGCCGTCAGCTCCTGGCGCGCGTCGACCTCGGCCACCTGCCGGCGATGCGCCTCGTTCTGCACCAGGTAGATCCTTTGAAAGGCCGCCGTTTTCATCAACTGCGTGATGGTCAGTTGACCCGCTTTCATCATCCCCAGCCGCCAGCTCAACGGCAGCCAGACCAACAGGTTGCTGGCCATCCCGCCGATCGCTGCGATCCCCAAATCCGAGATTTTCACCTGTGTCCCTTTCATCGCGTGACTCTGTGAGCCACCCATTCGTTATGGAACCACCTGGACGAACAGCGGCGTCTCTGTGACGGGGACGCTCTCGCTGCTCACCACCTCGATGTCAGGCTCTGACTGACCCGTCGCAGTGATGGTGTGGGTCAACTCGATCGCCGCGCCATCAAAATAGCCCGACAGATCGAGCGTCGTCTCGCCCGCTGCGCTCCACAGCACGTGCACCACTTGACCATCTATGTCGAACCTGTAGAAAAAGAGGTCCTTCCGCAGGTCGACCTTTTCGACAGAGCTGAATCCACCGATTCTCTCCGCCAACAATTGAAAGCTGTAGTAGGTAGGCTTCGGATTCCCCTCCTCGTCCACGAGGCCTACCCCCCGGCCATTGGGGACGTCGTCGAGCCCGTGCCACATGAACACCTCGACCCCGGCGTCAAAGGCGATGACCATCCTCTTGACCAGGTCCTCTGCCTGGCTTGCCACGGTGGCCACCTGCTGACCGCCGACGACCAGGGGCGTGTTCGCTTCGGTGATCCAGATCGGTTTCTGAAAGCCATATTTGGCCATCGTCTCTCGAAAGCCATCGACGTGATCGTACGTCAAAAAGTCACCGCCCGGCGTGTACTCGTGATAGTTCATGATGTCGAAATAGTGCCCACCGCCCGCCGCCAGAACCTGGCCGAAATAGTCCAGGGAGCGCTGCCACCGTTGTTCATCCCTCTTGCCAATGATCCAGCCACCGATCAGAACCTCGCAATCGGGGCAGCTCGACTTGATGGCCCGGTAGCTGATCTCCAGGACGTGGGCATAATCCGCCGGCGTTCCCTGAAAGTTGCGCTGCACGACCACTTCGTTGCCGATCTCCCAAAACTTGATCGGCTTGACCAGGCCGGGCATATCCGCCGTACCGTCGCCGTCGTACCGCTCGACGACGGCGTTCAGGTACTCCAGGTAGCGGGCATCGTCGAAATAGGTGCCTGCCACCTGGGCAAAGTCGGGCACCACGCCAAACTCGACGTGGCCGAGCAGCGACACGCCACACGCACCACTCTGCTGCACCCTCGCGTCGTGCAGGCTCAGGTCGAACACGCCCGGCTGTGGCTCGACGCGCGGCCAGTGGAGAGAGGTGGGATCGCCCGGCCCGGCACTTCGGATCCACCCCGCGCCCAGATCGCACGCTTTGGCGTTCTGAAGCGCGACATAGTCCGCCGCCGTTCCCCCTGTCTCGCCCTGATACCGCTCCAGGCCATGATAGACATAGTTGATCCCCAGGCCCGGGATCTGAGGACCGGCGGCTGGCGTGCCCGGCGTCGCCACCGGCGAAGGCGAGATAGCGAGCGTGGCGGAAGGCGAGATCGCCACCGGGGAAGCCGAGATAGCGGGCATGGCGGAAGGCGGGATCGCCACCGGCGAAGGCGAGATAGCGGGCATAGCAGAAGGCGAAACCGCCGCCGTGGCGGAAGGCGCGATCGCCGTCGACGGCAGCCGGCAGCCGGCAGCGGCCAGCGCGATCAGCACGCACACGAGTACCAGGCGGCACTTCATGTCGCGTCCGTCACCCGGCGGATCACGCCCTGGTCTCGCATCACCCGCTCCGCTTCTGCCAGGAACTCGGACGTCGTCTGCTGCCGGTGCATCCACTCGACGTACTCGTGCACATTCTGCTCGACCGGGATGGTGGGCTGCCAGCCGAGCGCTTCGAGCCGCGATACGTCGGACACGGTGTGGCGGGTGTCGCCCAGTCGGAACTCGCCAGGCAGCAGCGGATCGAGGCCGGCCGCCGCCGCGCCAAACTCGGCGATCATGATCCGCGCGAACTCGAGCACGGTCACCGGCCGCTTGCCGCCGACGTTGAACACGCCAAAATCGGCGCGCTCGTCCTCCATCACCAGCACGTTGGCCCGTGCCACGTCACGCACGTTCACATAGTCGCGCAACTGGTGGCCATCCTCGTAGCAGACCAGAGGCAGGCCGTGCAGCAGGCGCAGGCAAAAGATGCGGGCCACCCCCGAATAGGCGTTGTAGAACGAGTTGCGGGTGCCCTGGACGTAGGTGTACCTCATGCAGGCGGTGGGAATGCCATAGCGCCGTCCAAGGCGGTCGGCCAGCAGCTCGATCGCGTACTTGGAGATGGCGTAGGCGGTCCCCGGGCTGACCGTCGTCTCGGGGATCAACTGCGGGGCCATGGCCTGGGCGCAGTGTGGGCAGTGGAGCTCCCAGTCGCCTCGCTGCAGTTGCGCGACCGGGCGCGAGGGCGGGGTCATGAGCCCGTGCTCGGGGCAGTGGTAGAGCCCTTCGCCGCTCACCGCCTGTGAAGAAGCCAGGACGATCTTGCGCACCCGCAGCGGGCGCCCTGCCAGCGCGGCGGCGACGATCAGCTCAAAGATCAGGGCCGTGCTCTCGGCATTGGTGTGGATGAACGTCGCAAAGTCGGGCATGTAATCCTGGTAGGCCGCCAGGTGCACCACATAGTCGACCCCCTCCAATGCCTGCGCCAGGTCGGCGCGGTTCGCCACGTCGCCGTGCAGAAATTCGGCTTCCGGCGGCACCCAGGATGGCTTGCCGCGCGGGTGGACGCGCGGCTGGAGGCTGTCGAGGATGCGCACCTCGTACCCCTTTTCTAGAAGCAAGTCAACGGTGTGCGAGCCGATGAACCCGGCCCCGCCTGTGACGAGCACCCTCATACGCAAACTCCCAGCACAAACATTGACCCTCTGTCCTACAGATCCAGCCTGGCGGCATCGCGCAGGAACATCTGGACCGTCTCTTTGGTGTAAGGATGGACGAGCATTCCTTCCAGGAAGGATGGCAGCGCCGTGACAATGTGCGCCCCGGCCTCGAGCCATTCGACAATGTTTCCGATCTCGCGCGTGGACCCGACTATGATCCGCGCGGGCAGGCTGCACTGATCCAGGATCCGGCGCAGCCTGGCGATCTCGTTGCGTGGATCGTAGCCCATGTTTGCGACGCGCCCCCCAAAGATCGACACGTACGTTGCGCCGGCCAGGGCAGCCAGGAAGCACTGCTGGGCGCTCATCATCGCCGTG
>DATHUZ010000123.1:0-19340 GCA_035461725.1 Anaerolineae bacterium | reverse complement strand
TACCCGGCCCTCGCTCCCGTTGCCTCATGGCCGTTTCCAAAAAAAAACCTCATCAGGGTCGCCGTCCAGGCACAATCCATGCCGCACCGCGCACCCGGCAGCTCTTGTCTGTCACCACGAGGATCACCTGCCCCGCTTCGTTGCTGGCCTGTGCCCCGCCAAGTTCCTCGGTGCATCACACCATGCAGGGCTCGTCAGCCTGATTCATTGGCCGCTGCTCCGTAGCACTTCATGCCCCGAGGAGGGCTCATGCGGAAGCGCAAGCGTGAACTGTGGCTGTTGGGCGCAATCCGGGAGGATTGCATTACAAAGGCAGGGTGAGGATGAAGCGGCTGCCCTGGCCGGGCGCGGTCTCGACGGTGGCGCGGCCGCCGTGGGCCTCGATCAGGCGGCGGGCGATGGCCAGGCCCAGGCCACTGCCCTCGGCGTCGGCGCGGCCGGCGCGGCGGTAGCGATGAAAGACCTCCTGCACCTCTTCGGGTGCCAGGCCGGCGCCGCTGTCGGCCACCCAGAGTTGGATCTCGCCGTTCTGGCGGTGGGCGCCAAGGGTGACGGTGCCGCCGGCCGCCGTGTATTTCAGGGCGTTGTCGACCAGGTTGGAGAGGGCGATCTCGATGCGTGCGCGGTCGCAGCGCACGGCCAGGCCGGGCTCGGGAGGGGCCAGCTCGAAGGTCAGGTGGCGCTCCCCGGCACGCGGGCGAAACGCGGCGGCCACCGATTCGAGAAGGTCCGAGACCGGGCAGGACACCAGGTCGAGTGTCACCAGGCCCGCGTCGAGGCGCGACAGGTCCAGCAGGTTGTGGGTGATCCAGGCCAGGCGCTCGATCTGGGCCTGGCTCTCGCGTAGAAACTCGTCGCGCGCGCCGGGGTCAGCAGCGGCGCCTTCCTGGAGCAGCTCGTTGAAGGTGCGCAGCGCCGTGATCGGCGTGCGCAGCTCGTGCGAGGCGTCGGCGATAAAGGCGCGCAGGGCGTCGCGCTCGGCGGCGAGGTCGGTAAAGCTGGCTTCGAGGCGGGCGGCCATGGTGTTGAACTGGCGGGCGAGGTCGCCCACCTCGCCGCTCCCGTACTCGGGCGCGCGGATGGCGAGATCCCCGGCGCCCATGCGCTGTGTGGCGCCGGCGAGATGCTCGAGCGGTGAGGCAAGCCGGTGGCCTGTGAGCACCGCCAGCCCTACCGCGATCGCTACTGCTATAGACGTAGCAGGAAGCAGCGCCTCGCGCGCGGTGCCAAGGGCAGGCGATACGAGATCTGGCCCTTCACTGACCTCTACGTAGCCGGCCGGGGCACCTGGTGGCCCGATGGGCAGGCGAAGCTGCTCGGCAGAGCGAGGAGGGGCGGCCACCTCGTAAACGTCTACCAGGGCGCGCGATTCTTCAGGCAAGCCGGCACCTACGATCACCTTCCGGCGCTCCGGAGCCTCCCCTTCCCCCACCGGAGGCAGGATGACCCACACACTCGGCTGCCCTGCAGGGGGTGCGTTCACGATCTGATCGCCCGCACTGTCCCAGATCTCGACGCGCACGTCGGACAGCGTCGCGGTGGTTTGTGCCAGCTCGAATAAGGCTTCGGCCTGAACCTCGGGCACGAGAAGGGGCAGGGCCTGCTGCGAGACGAGGGTGGCCTGATCCAGCAAATAGTCGCGCTCGCGCTGATGAGAAAAGCTCTCTACCAGGGACAGGGTGATCACGGCCATGACGGCCACCACGAGCAGAGCGAGCAGCAGATGGCTGCCCACCAGGCGCCAGCGGATGGAGCGGAAACGGTGGCCGATCGCGTGGAGAAGGCTCATGGCTCGAACCGATAGCCCATGCCACGCACGGTGACGAGGTGGCGCGGGCTTGATGGGTCGGCTTCCAGTTTCTCGCGCAGGTGGCGCACGTGGACGTCGACGGTGCGCTCGTTCAGCACGTCGCTGTCGTACCCCCACACGGCCTCGATGAGCGCGCCGCGGCTAAAGAGCTGGCCCGGATGGCGCAGCAGGTGCGCCAGGAGGCGGAACTCGGTGGCGGTCAGGTCGACGGGCTCGCCGCGGCAGCGGACGTGCATCCCCGCCAGGTCGACCTCGACATCGGCAAAGAGGATTGGGGCGCCGGCGGCGGGCGGGGCGAGGGTGCCGTAGGCACGGCGGAGGTGGGCGCGGATGCGCGAGATGAGCTCGCGCAGGCTGAAGGGCTTGACGACGTAATCGTCGGCACCGAGCTCGAGGCCGAGCACCCTGTCCACCTCCTCGTCGCGCGCGGTGACCATCAGGATCGGCAAGCGTGCGCCGCGGGCGCGGAGCTCGCGGCACACGTCAAAGCCACTCAGATCCGGCAGGCGGACGTCGAGCAGGATCAGGTGCGGGTTGTGGTCCAGGGCCCAGCGGATGGCGTCGTGTCCACGCTCGACCGAGTGGGCCCGAAAGCCCTCTTTTTCGAGACCGTAGACGAGGCCGCGCGCCACTGCCGGGTCATCTTCGACGATCAGGATTCTCTCACCTGCCATGCACTCAGTATACTCCATAATCTCTCCTCGCTCCAATTTCACACCTAGACGATGCTGCGCAGCGCGTCGACGACCTCGATGCGGCTGATGCGGCGCATGGGGGGGAGGGTGGCGGCGACGCCGACGGTGACGCAGACGAGGGCGGCGGGCAGCGCCATGGCCCAGGGCAGTGACCAGTCGAGGTAGGTCATCTCGGAGCGGGCGGCGAGGAAAAAGAGGTAGGCGAGGATGCCGCCGGCAGGCAGCGACCACGCGGCGCTCAAGAGCCCGTAAAAGAGCCCTTCGAGGCGCGTCATGCGCCGTAACTGACGGCCGGTGATGCCGACGGCGCGCAACATGCCGAACTCGCGTGTGCGCAGGATGAGGTTCGACGTGATGGTGTTGACGATGTTGACGACGCCGATGACGGTGACGACGGCGACGAGGCCATAGACCAGCCACATCATCTGCCGTTTTTCCGCCTCGAGCCGGGCGGTCTCTTGCCGCAGCGACATCACGTCGCCCTGGGGGATCGTATCGGCGAGCGCCGACAACTGCGCTTCGACAGCGTCCTCGTCGGCGCCGGGCGCCAGCAGGACGTCGATCTGCTTAAAGAGGTCTGTACCCGCGCAGGCGGCGTATTGCGCGCGCTCCAGCACGACGGTGGGGCCGGTCGCGCGGAAAGGCGGCGCGAGCGGCACGTCGCGCAGGATACCGGCGACGGTATAGGTCGTGTCCTCTGTCTCGAGCCCGGTTTCGCTCCAGATGGTATGGCGGATGGTGACAGTGTCGCCCACCTGCAGGCCGGTGCTCCCGCCCGGGTCGACGACCAATGCCGAGGGCGTCGAGGCCAACGCCGCCGGATCGATCTCGCCCGTCTCGAGGTAGGGGCGGGCCAGGTCGAGCTCGTCCGGACCATAGCCGAGGAGGGTGATCGACAGGGAGGCGGTGTCGCCGTCGACGACGGTGTCGCCCGCACCGAGCAGGTCGGCAGAGACGCCGGAAGCGGGCAGGAGCAGGCGGTTGCCATAGTCGGTCTGTAGAGCGTACACCCGGTCGACGCCGGGGATGGCCGCCGCGGCACGGGCCACCTCGGGGCTGAAGCCGACCCCGCGCTCGGGTGTGTGCGCTTTGAGGGCATAGTCGCCAAAGAGCAAGCCGGCGACGATGGAGGAGGCGTCGGCACTCGACGCCCAGGTGGTAAAGACGCCAAAGAGGACGACGCCGATGCCGAGGGAAAAGATGGTGACGAGGGAGCGCTTGCGGTTGCGCCAGACGTTCTGGTAGGCGAGACGGCCGGTAATGCCAAGGATCCGGCCCCAGGCGGCGCCACGGTGGCGCACGCGCCCGTCGAGCACGGTGCGATGGTGGGCCATGGCCTCGAGCGGCGGGACACGGCCGGCGACGCGGGCGGGCAGCAGCGCCGAGACGAGTGTGGCGAGCAGGCCGAGGCCGGCGGCGGCGCCGAGGACGGCAGGGGGCACGACCAGGCGCGCGACCATCGCATCGAGCATGCCCAGGCTCTGGGTCAGGAGCGCGGCGGCGCCGACGCCGGTGAGCAGCCCGAGTGGGATGGCCACGGTGAGCAGCAAGGCGGCCTCGGCGACCACCAGCAGGCGGAGCTGGCCGGAGGTGGCACCGACGGCGCGGAGCAGGCCGAACTGCTGCAGGCGCTCGAGGACCGAGATCTGAAAGGCGTTGTAGATGGTGGCGACGGTGGCGGCGACGACGACGGCGCCGAGGAGCAGGATGGGCCAGTTGCCCGACGCACCCTCACCCAGCGCGCCGAGGAGGTGGTCGTTATAAGAGATCTGTTTGTCGCCGAGGCCGAGCGCGCGCTGCACGCCCGCCATTGTCTCGTGCACCTTGCCGGCGCGCGCCGCGCGCACAAAGGCGTGGTAGCGCACGTGCTCGGCGGGCAGCAGGCTGTGGATGGTGTCCTGCGCGACCAGGCCGAGCGAAGCGCCGGTGAGCCTGGCGGCGGGGATGTCGTGCAGGATGCCGACGAGTGTGAACCGGGCTTCAAATCCGATCTCCTGGTAGGCGCCGGCGGCGTCGACGTAGCTGTGGTTGAGGGGGAGGGAGAGGACCTGGCCCAGCTCGCGGCCGAGGCCCAGGGCGTCGAGGACCCAGCCCTCGAGCGCAATCTCGCCCTCGTTTTCAGGAAAGCGGCCGGCGGCGAGGTCGAGGCCGAACAGGTCGCGTGCCGCTGCGTCGAACCCCTCGACGGTGATAAAGAGGTTGTCGAGGTAGTGGGCGCCGAGGGGCAGCGAGCTGCCGGCGGCGTCAATGCCCTCCACGTCGCCCAGGCTCACGACCTGGGCCGCGTCGAGGTCCGACAGGATGGCGTGATAGTCGCCCGTCAGGTCGAGTGCCTGGTCGACCATCGTCTGCCGGATGCTGGCGCCGACGACGCCCGTGGCGCAGAGGAGTGCGATGGCGAGGGTGATGCCGAGCGCGGTCAGCGCCGCGCGTCTCGACTGCTTCTGAACGTAGCGTGGAACAAGCTTCAGCAAGCCTTTCATTTCTGACCTCCCATGTCCGATACGATCTGGCCGTCGCGCAGTGTGATGACGCGCCCGGCGTGCGCGGCTACGTGTGGGTCGTGGGTGACGATCACGACCGTCTGGCCATACCTGTGCGCGGCGGACGTGAGGAGCTCGAGCACCTCGCCCGCCGCCTCGGTGTCGAGATTGCCCGTCGGCTCGTCGGCAAAGACGACGGCAGGGTGGGTGACGAGCGCGCGGCCGATGGCGACGCGCTGCTGCTGCCCGCCGGAGAGGGCATCGGGCAGGTGGTGGCGGCGGGCGGCCAGGCCGAGGGTGTCGAGCAGCTCGTCGACGAGGGCAGCGTCGGCCTGGCGTCCGTCGAGGAGTAGGGGCAGGGTGATGTTCTCCTCCGCAGAGAGGACCGGGATCAGGTTGAAGAATTGAAAGACAAAGCCGATGTGGCGCCGCCGAAAGATGGCCAGGTCGTCGTCGGCGAGACGATAGAGGTCGGTGCCGTCGACGTGCACCTGCCCGCTGCTGGGCCGGTCGAGGCCGGCGAGCAGGTGGAGAAGCGTGCTCTTGCCCGAGCCGCTGGGGCCGACGATGGCGAGACACTCGCCGCGCCGGACCGTGAGGTCGGTGGGCTTGAGCGCGTGGACGGCCGCCGGACCGGTGCCGTAGGTCTTTGACAGGGCGGATGTGGACAGACTGGGTGCCATGTTAAGCCTCCTGTTGTTGTGTGATGGTGCAAGTATACAGAGGTGGTGTTGTGAAGGGGTTGGGGATGTGTTAAGGTTTCGCAACATGGTGAACTACAGTGCCAGGCGCCAATCAAACGTGTGCTTTGGACCTCTTGTGCATCGGAGGTATAATAAGGTAGGAAAGTACCGTGGGCAACTACCTGATAGAGGAGAATGATGCACCAGGAAGCAGCTTTGCCGCAACGCCCAACTCACCTGTCTGACTATGCCGAGCTGTGCCTCGACGCACTGTCGGCGGCTGGCCTCGGCGATAGGGTGTCGATCGGCGGTGCGCTGGGCTTATAGTTTCCCAGATCTGGTGGCGAGCAAGATGGTGGCACTCGTCGAGCGTGGGGCGCCGCGCGATTTTCGGGACACCTATGCGGTGTGTCAGGCCGGGCTGACCAGTGCCGCGGAGTGCTGGCAGTGGTGGCGCGAGCGGCAGCGGTTGGCAGGTAGTGACGAGAACGTGGTGCGGGCGCGGCTGGCGGTCGAGACGCACCCGGCGCGGATCGCGCAGCACCGCCCACTCGACAGGATCCACGATGCGGCGGAACGCGCAGAGGCCGAGCGGGTGCGCGGCTGGTTTCTTGTGGAGTTTCTCGATGCACTCGTGGATTGATGGCTCGCTCTACCCCGACCGCGATCCGCCCGAACGGCTGGAGGTGCTGGCCGACCGGATTGATTTTCTTGTGCGCCTGTGCGGTGCCTGGGATTTTGGCATCCTGCCCGCACAAGAGACGGTGGAAGAGGTGCGGCGGCCAGAGTGGAGGGAGGCGGTAGACGCCACCCGGTTGCTCACGTCGCCCGTGTACCATCTGCTGCGTGAGTGGCATGGGCTGCCTCGACTCCCCTACCTTGGCCAGGAGCTGGCCTACATCCGGGACGATCCGAATCTGGAGCACGTGTGAGATTGGAAGGCTGGCCAGCCTTCCAATCTTCCACCCTTCCAACGCGCGGGGCAAGTTTGACACAGAAACGATCCCGGGCTATAATGGCGCCAATTCTGACAGGAGGTAAGCCGATGACACACAACCGGGCACACGCTGCAGGCGTTTGTGGTGCATCGGGTGATCGGTAGAACCGATTCTTTCTTCTGGTATTATCCGGCCGTGGGTGCACTCGACGCCCACGGCTTTTTTGATCCTTCCTGCCGTTGCCTCTCTTTCAGTTGGTGAACCAGGATGGATCGGTGGGCGCAAGGCACCCCGGCGAACGGGAGTGTTCAAATGTTATCAGTCAGTAACGTAGCAAAATCGTTTGGCGACAATCTGCTGTTCGAAAAGGTGTCGTTCACGGTCAACCGCGGCGAGTGCGCCGGGCTGGTGGGGCCGAACGGCTGCGGCAAGACCACGCTGCTCAAGATCATCCTCGGCGAGGTGAAACCCGACGCCGGCAGTGTGCGGCTGTCGCCTGGCGACGCACGCGCGGGCTACCTGGCGCAGGCGCTGGAATACACCGCGGGCCAGACGGTGGGCGATGTGCTGAAAGCAGCGGTGGCGGGCCTGGCGGAGGCTGAGCGGCGCCTGGAGAGGGCCGCGGAGCGGATGGCGAGCGCCAGCGGGAATGGGCTGGAGCGGCTGATGGCCGAGTACGACGCGGCACTCGAGGCGTTCGAGCGCCTGGGCGGCTACCGGCAACAAGCGCGGGGCGACGAGGTACTCGACGGGCTCGAGCTGCGCCACCTCGACCAGGAGACGCCGGTGGATATCCTGAGCGGGGGGCAAAAGACGCGCCTCGGGCTGGCACGCCTGCTGCTGACGAATCCCGACCTGCTGCTGCTCGACGAGCCGACGAACCACCTCGACATCGACGCGCTGGAGTGGCTCGAGTCGTACCTGGACGGGTTTCAGGGTGCCGTGATGATTGTGTCGCACGATCGCGCGCTTTTGGACAGGACGGTGGACAGCATCCTGGACCTCGATCCGCTGGTGCGGACGGTGGCCGAGTATCCGGGCAGCTATAGCGCGTACGTGGAGGTGAAGGAGCGGGCGTGGGAGCGCCAGCGGGCCGCCTACCAGGATCAGCAGGAGTTCATCGCGCGGATGCGCGGCACGATCGCGGCGCGCAAGGACTATGCCAAGTCGATCGAGCTGGGCACGATCGACTTTGGGCCGCGCAAGATCGCCCGCGGCATCGCGCGCAAGGCGGTGATCCAACAGCGGCGGCTGGAACGGCTGCTCGACTCGGACGAGCGGATCGACAGGCCGGAGCGAAGCTGGCAGATCAGGCTCGAGTTCGGCGCCGCACCGCCGACGGGGCGCGACGTGCTCCACCTGGAAGAGGTGAGCATGGGCTTTGGCGACCACGTGCTGTTCGAGGACGTGAACCTGACGCTGCGCGCAGGTGAGCGCCGGGCGCTGATCGGCCCGAACGGTTCGGGCAAGACGACGCTGGCGCGCCTGGTCCAGGGCGAGCTGGAGCCCACTGCCGGGCGCGTGCGGCTGGGCGCGGGGGTGCGGCTGGGTTACTATGCACAGGAGCAGGAGAATCTCGACCCGGAGAGCACGCCGTACGAGACGATCCGGGCAGTGGCGGCGATGGACCAGACGGAGGCGCGCTCCTTCCTGCACTACTTTCTCTTTGCCGGCGACGAGGTGTTTCACCCTGTCGGCAGCCTCAGCTTTGGCGAGCGGGCGCGGCTGGCACTGGCGCGCCTGGTGGCGCAGGGGTGCAGCTTTTTACTGCTCGACGAGCCGATCAACCACCTCGACATCCCATCGCGCACCCTCTTTGAGCAGGCGTTGACCGCCTTTGAAGGGACGATCCTGGCCATCGTCCACGACCGGTACTTTATCGAGCGTTTCGCCACGGGCGTGTGGAGCGTCGAGCAGAACACGATCCGTGCTTACCCGGACCTCCGGTCGGTGCGCCGGCGGGAAGCTTAGATGCTTGTGACTTGGCCCCTGTTACTTGTCCCTTTGCGGCGGAAGTGGTATAATCGGCGCCAGCTTTGACGGAGGAGTCTGGCGATAGGATGGACTTTGAACAGATACTGAGGACAATACAGCCGTTTGTGATCATGTTCGCGGCGCTGCTGGCCGCATTCATGACCGCGATGTGGATCAGCATCGTGATCTGGGCGTTCCGAGATATTCGCTCGCGCTCGCGCGATGTCTTTGCCCAGATCCTGGCCACGCTGATGGTGCTGATCTTTTTCCCGCTTTTCCCGCTGCCCGGCCTGGCGCTCTACATGCTGCTGCGGCCGCGTGAGACGCTGGCGGAGGTGTACGAACGGTCGCTGGAGGAAGAGGCCCTGCTGCAGGGGATCGAGGAGCGCCTGGCCTGCCCTGGGTGTAACCGGCGGATCGAAGAGGAGTTTTTGATCTGCCCGACGTGCCACACGCGGCTGAAAAAGGCGTGTCCCGCGTGCGGGCACCTGCTTCACCTGCGCTGGAACCTGTGCCCCTACTGCGGCGCGGTACAGACCGCGGTAAAGGCAGCGCCGGCGCCGCCAGAGGCGGTGGCACTGGCGATGGAGCACGAGTCGCCGCGCCTGGGCCGGCGCGTTCCGGCGGCACTCGCGGACACGAGGGATGTGGCCGAGGACGAGGGGCGATTCGACCGCCCGACGGTGCCGCCTCTGTATGGCGACGACGAGGATGGCCAGGACGAAAGTGGGACGGAACCGCTCGCTTATGACCTGGAGTAACTGACGGCTCGCGGCGCGGCGCAGCAAGGGGCGCCGCGCCTTTCTTTTTGCAGATCTTGGGGACGGCAGAGGCAGCTCCCAAGCCGCCGGCTGCCGGGCGTGAGCTTTTCCCCCAGGATGTCCGGGAGGATCTTTTTTGAGGCTGTGTGAGATGAGGCTTTTCCGGCGAATGCTGTTGCTTATCCTGCTGCTCGGAGCTGTATCCTGCGGCGAGCAGGACCTACCTGCGGACGCGACGCCGCCGCCCACGTCTGCCGCGGCCACGACGACCCCGACCGCCACCCCGCTGCCCAGCGCGGCGCCGGCGCCGAGTGCGACGAGCAGACCGCCGGCGACGCCGACGCTGGTGCCGACCCTGCCGCCGGCAGCGACAGAAGAGGCCGAGGCGGGAGAGTTGCCCGCCCACGTCGAGCGCGACATGATCCAGATCGAGTGGGAGGTGGAGCGGTTCCGCGGGCTCGACGCCACGGCCGGGATCACGCGCACGTTGATGACACGGGACGAGCTGGCAGAGTACCTGGTGGAGGACTTTGACGCCGAGTACCCACCGGAAGAGGTCCAGGCCGACGTGCGAGTGCTGGCGGCGTTTGACTTTGTGCCTGCCGATTTCGACTTGCGCCAGGTGCTGCTCGACCTGTACACGACGCAGGTGCTCGGTCTGTACGACGACGAGCGCGACACCTTTTTCGTCGTGACCGACGACGAGTTCGACCTGATGGACCGGCTGACCTTTGCGCACGAGTACGTGCACGGGCTGCAGGATCAGCATTTTCGCCTTGACACGTTTATCGACGACGAAATGATGAATGACGACGAGGTGTTGGCGCGGCTGGCGCTGGTGGAGGGCGACGCCACGCTGGCGATGAGCGAGTATCTGATGCGGCACGTGTCGGAGCTGACGAGCGACGACCTGGCGGCGCTGGAGGGAGAAGAGATCGCCGGCAGTGACGAGGCGCTCGCCGCCGCCCCGCCGATCCTGCGCGAGACGATGATCTTTCCGTACGAGGCAGGGCTCGAGTTCGTCGCCGTCATCCAGGCGGAAGGCTGGGATGCCGTCGACGCTGCCTACCTCGCCCCGCCCGTCTCGACAGAGCAGATCCTCCACCCTGAAAAATACCTGGCGGGTGACGAGCCCGAGCTGGTGAGCCTGCCGCCGCTGACCGGCACGCTCGGATCGGGGTGGACGCTGGTTGACGCCGATTCGCTCGGCGAGTTTCAGACGCAGCTCTACCTGGCCGGTTTTGTCGATGACGAGACGGCGACCGCGGCGGCGGTGGGCTGGGATGGGGACCGGTACGCGGTCTATGCCCAGGGCGACGAGGACGTCCTCCTGTTCGTCACGGCGTGGGACAGCGAGGAGGACGTGCAAGAGTTTGTGGCCGCCTACCAGTTGTACGCCGAGGCCAAATACCGGGCCAGGTTAACTCGCGAGACGGGGAGTACGTTCTGGTGGGAGACGCCCGGCGAGAGCACGGCACTGACGTGGACCGGGAAGAGGGTGGTGTTGGTGGTGGGGCCCGACGTGGAGATGGTGGAGCGCGTCCTCGCCGAGGTCGAGCTGTGACCGAGCCCCGGACGGGTGGCACGCCTGGGCCGGCACCCGGCGCACCGGTGCAGGATAGGCAGCCAGCAGGGCGGCCGCCTCGCCCGCGGCTGGCGGCGGTCGCCGTGGCACTGGCGGTGGCGCTGATCGTGCTGGCGATCGAGCTGCCGCCCTCGACGCTGCTCGGCAAGGCCGACGTGGCGGGTTACGCCGTGTGCCACCGGCTGCCAGAGCGCTCGTTCTCACTCGGTGACAGGCCGATGCCGCTGTGCGCGCGGTGCACAGGGACCTTTCTGGGCGCAGTGGCGGGCCTGGGGATGATGCTGCTCTACGGGCGGCGACGCGCGTCGCGCATGCCGCCGGCGGGCATCCTCCTGGTGATGGTCACTTTCAGCGCGCTGTGGGCATTCGACGGGCTGAACTCGTACATGACCTTTTTCCCGGGCGCGCCCCACCTGTACGAGCCGCGCAACTGGCTGCGCCTGGTCACAGGGCTGGGGAATGGGGTGACGCTGATCATCCTGGTGCTGCCGATTTTGAACTTTACGCTCTGGCGCGACCCTGTTTCGGAGCGCGTGGTAAAGAACGGGTGGGAGATGCTGGCGATCGTGGCGGTGGCTGCGCTGGTGATCCCGGCGGTCACCTCGGGCATAGAGCTGCTGGTCTACCCGCTGGCGCTGTTGAGTGGCGCGGGCGTGGTGATGATGCTGACGCTGATCAACGGCATGATGGCGACGATCATCCTCGGGCGGGAGGGGTACGCGCGCACGTGGCGGGACGCGGCGGTGCCGCTGATCGTGGGAGCCGGCCTGGCGATCGTAGAGATGACGGGGTTGGTGCTGGTTCGCGCCTACCTGACGATGTCGATCGGCCTGCCCTTTTAGCCTTACTGCGCCGCCGGGCGGCGGGCGGTGGTCAGGACGGCGCGGAAGAGGCGCGCAGGGCTCTCGCGAATCCAGCCGAAGGCGAGCAGCGTCGTCAGGGCCGTGGCGACCAGCACGTACACCCGCCGGCCGATGACGAAGGCCAGGAATTGCTCGTGGCTCAACCCCGCCAGCGCGAGAACTGCCGCCCAACCCCCTTCGAGAAAGCCGAGAGATCCCGGCGTGACGGAAAAGATCAGGGCCAGTTGAGTGATCGACACACCCATCATCAACAGCTCCCAGGGAATGCCCAGGTGCATCGTCTGGGAGATCAGGTAGGTGCGGGCCGAGAGGAGAGCATACATTCCCACGGTGATCAGGAAAGAGGCGAGGGCGGCACGGTTGGGCAGTACCTGTTCTTCCGACAGGCGCTCGAGCTGCTCGGGAACGCGCCGCACCAGCCGGCGGCCGACCGGCACGCGCACGAGGAACTGGGCCATACGCGAGCCGGCACGGCTGACAAGGCTCAAGGCCCGCTCGTACTGCCAGCCGATGGCGATTGCGCCGGCAACCACGGCCACCGCCATGATCACGAGTGTGGTGGTGAGGCTCAGCCAGCCGACTAGATAGAGCGCAGCGGGAAGCGCGACGAGGAGCGCAAGGAAGAGGTCAAAGAGCTTGTCGAGGAGAACAGAAAGCGCCGAGCGCCTGAGCGATACTTGCTGCGACAGACTGAGGGCGACAGGCCGCCCACCCAACATGCCGACGGTGATGGGCACGACCTGGCCCAGGAACATGCCGATCATGTGGCAGGTGAAATAGTAGCGGAAGGGCAGCCTGCCGGCATCGCCCAACACCCAGCGAGAGATCGAGGCCCAGCGAAAAGCAGCCAGGAGATTCCAGGCGATCGTGATGCCGAGGACCCTGGCGGCGTACCCCCAATCCGAGTTGACCATCTGCTCCCACGCATTGGCGCCACCCAGGTAGAGGATCAGGCCAAAGATGCCTATCCCCAAAAGGTTGAAGAACCAACTCGAGATGCGATTGCGTTTTCTCGGCGCTGTTTCGGCCGCCATGACCATCCTGCCTCCTCTATCCGTGAGGACCATGAACCGGGGCAGTATATCACAGAAAAGCGCCCCACGCTACTTGACAAGGTAGAACAAATGTGCTAAAATAGCTTTCAATAGATTGGAGGAGACACGATGAAAGAGGACGGACGGTTTCGAGCGCTCGAGACGACGATGAAGAGCATTCACAAGAGATATGGCGAAGGTGCCATTATGCGGTTGGGGCAGGCAGGCCACCTCAAGGTGGAGACGATCCCCACAGGCTCGCTGGCCCTCGACCTGGCTCTCGGCGTTGGCGGTGTGCCACGAGGTCGCGTGACCGAGATCTATGGCCCGGAAGGGTCGGGCAAGACGACGATTTGCCAGCACATCGTGGCTGAGGCGCAGCGGATGGGCGGCGTATGTGCGTTCATCGACATGGAGCACGCCCTCGACCCGATCTATGCGTCCAAGTGCGGCGTCGACGTGGACGAGCTGTATATCTCGCAGCCCGATACGGGCGAGCAGGCGCTCGAGATCGCCGAAGCGTTGGTGCGCAGTGGGGCGGTGGACGTCATCGTTGTCGACTCGGTGGCGGCGCTCGTGCCGCGGGCCGAGATCGAAGGAGAGATGGGCGACAGCCACCCCGGCTTGCAGGCACGGCTGATGAGCCAGGCGCTGCGCAAGCTGAGTGGTGCGATCAAGACGAGCAACACCGCGATGGTGTTCACGAACCAGCTCAGGCAAAAGATCGGCATCATGTTTGGCAGCCCGGAGACGACCTCGGGTGGCATGGCGCTCAAGTTCTACGCGTCGGTGCGCCTCGACATCCGCCGCATCCAGGCCATCAAGCAGGGCGCAGAGGTGGTGGGCAACAGGACACGGGTGAAGGTGAAAAAGAACAAGGTGGCGCCGCCATTCCGCGAATGTGAATTCGACATCATGTACGACGAAGGGGTGAGCAAGGAAGGGGACGTGCTCGACCTGGGTGTGGAGCTGGATATCGTCGGCAAGCGGGGCTCGTTCTACTACTACAAGGATGAGCAACTGGCGCAGGGGCGTGAGAACACCAAGCTGGTGCTGCGCGAGAAACCGGCGTTGTGTCTCGAGATCGAGAATGCCATCCGCCAGGAGACGGGTTTGCCGGTGCTGGATGTGAGCGCGGCGATGGCCCAGTGGAAGGATGGCGAGGCGGGTGGGCCGCCGGCTGATGATGACTCGCCGCAGGCCATGGCGGCAAAGGTGGCCAAGGCCGTCAAGGCAACGGCCGTTTCGAAGGCCGGCGCGGACGATGAGGGGTTCGAGGACGAGTACGACGACCTGGAAGATGTGGAGGAGGCCGGCGGGGACGATTAGGCGGGTGGGGATTGCTTCGCTCCGCTCGCAATGACAGGTGTGATGGTGCTGAGCCACGCCCAGGGTGACTTGCCTTGGGCGTGGCTTTGTGATAGAATGGAGACGCGGCTGGTAAAGCGGCCGACAGAGGAGGAGGAGGTGCTCCGTGACACAGATGCCATCGCACAACAGCGAGTTCGCGACGGATCCTGAGGGACCGCGAGGGACAAACCGGCGGTATATCATTATCGCCGCACTGTTGCTCGTCATCATTCTCGTGGCTGCCATCCTCCTGTTGGTCGTGGCCCTGCCCCGCTTGCGTGGCGACGCAGAAGCGACCGACGTGCCCACCATCGCGAGCTCGCCCACGATCGTGCCGACATTCACGGCAGCTCCCGCGACGGCGACGACCCGCCCGCCGACGCCTACACTCGTGCCGTCGGCCACGGCAGGGGCGCCGGAGCTGGTGATGCGGGATACGGACACCCCGGTCTATCAGTTTGCGAGTGCTGGCGCCAGGCCAAGCAGCGACTGGACCGGCTTTTTCGGCCAGGTGTTGGATACGGCGGACAACCCTGTGGCGGGTGTGTTCGTGGTGGTGTGGTACCCGGATGGGCAGCCGGCCGCCGATCCGGTGGAGACCGGAACAGACGGCTCGTACGAGATCCGTGTCGCAGAGGCGCCGTACGAGGGAGACTGGTCGGTGCAGGTGTTGACCGGGGAGTATGAGCCTGCTTCCAAGCTGGTCACGTTCAGGACCGACGAAGACACAGAGCAGGGGATTCAGCAGATACAGGTGATCTGGCAGCAAGTCAGCCCGTAGCAGCGTCGTGGTGGCTTGAGATATGTGTGGTATCGGGTGCGCGCTTGCCCGCTCACCTGGAGCAGTCTGCTCCTGGTCGTGCTCGGCTATCCCTCTTGCGCGATCCTCCGATGTCGGGTATAATTCCATAGGGCTCGCGCCCCCTTGACGCTTGAACCAGGAGTTTCCATGCGAATAGAGTTTCATTTCGACCGTGGCGGCTTTGCCGCACTAAAGCCCGAGTGGAATGACCTGTTGCACCGGAGCTGCTGCGATACAGTCTTTTTAACGTGGCAGTGGCAGAGTGCGTGGTGGAAGCACCTGGGCGAGGGAGACCTGGTACTTCTGGGGTTCCGAAGCGACCAGGACGGCAGGCTGGTGGGCCTGGCGCCAATGTTCCGCTGTCGCGCGGAGGATGGGCGTGCGATCCTGGCCATGGTCGGCTGCCGCGACGTATCCGATTACCTCGACCTGATCGTAGAGGTGGGCCAGGAGGAAGCGGTGTATGCCGCTTTTCTCGACTACCTGGCGAGCGACGAGGCAGGGGAGTGGGACGCAGTGGACCTGTGCAACATCCCGGATGCTTCCTCCACATACGAGGTGCTGCGCCGGATGGCGGACGAGCGTGGGTACGGAACCGTAGTGGAAGTAGAGGACGTGGCGCCAATTATCCCCCTGCCCGATACGTGGGACGAGTACCTGATGTTGCTCGACAAGAAGCAGCGGCACGAGATCCGGCGCAAGCTGCGCAAGGCGGGTGCGGCCGGCGAGGCCGAGTTCTATATCGTCGGGCCCGAGCACGATCTCAAGGCTGAGATGGACGCGTTCATCGAGCTGCACCAGAAGAGCACGCCTGAAAAGGACGCGTTCATGGACCCCAGGATGCAGGGGTTTTTCTTTGAGGTGGCACAGACGTTGCAGGCAGAAGGGTGGCTTCAGCTCGCGTTCGTCGAGGTGCAGGGCGACAAGGCGGCGAGCCTGCTCAACTTTGACTACGCCGATACGATCCTGGTCTACAACTCGGGCTATGATCCCGTCAGCTATCGTAACCTGAGCCCGGGCATTGTCGTGACCGCGCGCTGCATCGAGACGGCGATCGAGCTGGGGCGCAAGACCTTTGACTTTTTGCGCGGGGACGAGGAGTACAAGTACCGTTTTGGCGCCCAGGATACCAGGGTGCGACGGCTGCTCATCGCCCGGCCGGGCGTATCGCTCGACGTGGTGTGTTAGGTGGGTAGAGAGGAACAGGAGAGTGAGTGAGCCAACCGAGTGCCCAAGTTGTGGTGCGGTTCTGGGGCCTACGGACGAGTTTTGCGGAGAGTGTGGCGCCCCGCGGCCGAGCACCATGGAGGTCCCCGGACCGCCGGCCGGGCCCCAGCCAGGCGGAAGCCCGATCGCCGGCCAGGCCCCTGTCGTTCCCCCGGTACGCGTGGGCCGTGAGCAGCAATTTGCGAGCGAGTCGGCCTGGCGCTTTGGCTTTTATATTTTGCTGATCCTGGGCGTCCTGACCTGCGTGGCTGCACTGCTTTTCTTCTTCGTGCTTGGCCTGTCAGAGAGTGACGTGGCCACGCCTGGGGAGAATTGGCTCTATTCGGCACTCTGCTGCCTGGTGCCGGTGGGCGGCACGGGAGCCCTGCTGCTGTTGGCCGGCCTGTCCATCTGGTACGCGCGCCTGCGGGAGCCTGGAACGAGCCCATGATCCGTCGGGTGGCGATGCTCAGCGTCCATACCTGTCCCCTGGCGACGCTGGGCGGCAAAGAGGCCGGGGGCATGAATGTCTATGTGCGCGACCTGGCACGCGAGTTCAGCCGGAGGGGCGTGTACGTCGACGTCTTTACACGCTCACAAAATCCGGATATCCCGCGCATCAACCGCAAGCTGGGCGACTGCGGGCGCGTGATCCACGTGCCCGCGGGCCCCGAGGCACCCTACGACAAGAACCTCGTCGCCGATCACCTGCCCGAGTTTGTGGCTGGGGTGCGGGCGTTCGCACGGCGCGAGGGGCTGCACTACGACGTCATCCACAGCCACTACTGGCTGTCGGGGCTGGCGGCCATCGAGCTGCGTGAGGTGTGGGGCACACCGGTCGTGCAGATGTTCCACACGCTGGGACACATGAAAAACAGTGTGGCGAACGGGCCGCAGGAGTGGGAGTCAGAACGGCGGATCGCGGGCGAGGCGCGGGTGATGGCCGAGGCCGACCGCCTGATCGCCGCGACGCCGCTCGAGCGGGCGCAGATGGTGTGGTTGTACGGCGCCGAGGCGTCGAGGATCGTGGTGGTACCGCCGGGGGTCGACCTTCAGCTCTTTCATCCTGTTCCGGAAGAGGAGGCGAAGCGGATGCTGGGCCAGCCCGCCCCGCGGCGGATCATCCTGTTCGTCGGCAGGATCGAGCCGCTGAAGGGGATCGAGACCCTGCTTCGGGCGATGGCACTGGTGGCTCCCCAGGTGCCTCACTGGCAGGAGGATCTGTCGGTGATCGTCATCGGCGGGGCGCCGGGCGCCGGAGTCGACAAGGTGCACGCCGAGCTGGAGCGGCTGCGCCGGCTCCGCGCCGAGCTTGGCATCGAAGACCTGGTGACGTTTCACGGCGCCGAGGACCAGGACACGCTCGTTTATTACTATTCGGCCGCCGAGATGGTGGTGGTGCCTTCCCACTACGAGTCGTTTGGCATGGTCGCGCTCGAAGCGATGGCGTGCGGCACGCCGGTCGTGGCTTCGAGGGTTGGCGGATTGGCGTTCAACGTGCAAGATGGCGAGACGGGCTTTTTGGTGCCGGATGGCGACCCACACGCGCTCGCGGAGCGTATCCTCGTCCTGCTTCACGATCGCGGACTGCGCCAGCGGCTGGGGGCCCGGGCTGCCCAGTGGGCGAACAGATATAGCTGGGCAGCGGTGGCCGATCAACTAGAGGTTGTTTACGAGTCGGTGCAGCCCGCAGCGCAGGTGATCGCGCGCGCGTGCTGTGGATAAGCTGCGCTTGATCAAAGAAAAGTGTGAGCCATTGTCTCATCGTGGAGGAAATCAATGAAGACAGGACATAGGACGGTTGGTCGCTTGCTCGTGGTTCTGATGGTGGTGAGCGTGCTGGTGGCGGCGTGTGGCCCGGCGCCACTGCCCACGCCTGCCCCGACGGATACACCACAACCAACGCGGACCGCCAGGCCGACGTTTACGCCGACGGTGGTGGCCCTGGTCACGGAAGAGCCGACGCCCCCACTCGACGCGGCGACAGCCACGCCGGCGGTCGAGCCGACCGCCACCAGGACCGCTGCAGCGGCGCCGACGGGTGCCGCTGCGGGCACCACGCCGGAGGCGACCCCCACGTCGCCGCCAGAGACGCCGACGCCGGCGGCTACTCGTGCCGCCGGACCCGCACCCTCGCTGCGCGGCACACTTCTTTTCCCCATCTTTGATACGGATGCGCGAACCTATCACATCTACCGCCTCAACCTGGCGGCAGGGTCGATGGAGCCGTTCATCCGCCAGGCCAGCCAGCCATCGATCACACCGGATGGCGATCGCGTGGCGTGGCGCTCGTGGCAGCCGGACATGCGTGGGCTGGTGTCGAGGGCGCCGAGCGGCGGAGACCTGTGGGTGATGATCGACCTGTATGAGGCGGCGCGACCTGATTGGGCGGCCGGCGGTGAGCGGTTCGTCTTTTCGTCGACGCACCTGCCCGACCGCCAGAGCCGGTTGTACGTCTTTACGGGCGCGGGTGAGCCACCCTACAATGAGATCCAGCGCCATGGCTCGCCGATTATCGGGCGCACGCCGGTGTTCACCGGTGACGGGCGGATCGTGTACCAGGGGTGCGTCGAGAATGAGTGTGGCCTCTTTGTCATGAATGCCGATGGCACAGACCCACTGCAGCTCACCCCTTTCAAGGACGACCTGGCGCCGTCGGTGTCACCCGATGGCAGCCGCGTGGTGTACATGTCCAAGTTGAGTGGGTATTGGCAGGTCAATGTGGTAAACCTGGACGGGACCGGGCGCACGAACCTGACCGATGACTGGTATTGGAACGGGCTGCCTGTCTGGTCGCCCGACGGGCGGCACATTGTCTTTGTATCGACCCGCGACGAGAACTGGCCCGATAACTTTGTGCCGGCCGAGAACAACCGCTTCCGCCTGTGGGTGATGGACGCCGATGGTGGGAATCAGCGCCCGCTGAACGACTTTACCTTCCGCCTGGACGGCGTGCCAGAAGGGATCAACCCGGAAGAGGCGGGTGGCTGGACGCAGGAGCGCCTGGTGTGGGTGGAGGAGTAGAGTGGTTGGCGGGTTGGGACGAGCGATCTGTTGAGCTAGGCGAGTGCGAGGAGGGCGTCGCGCACGGCTTGTAGGTGTGCTTGCGGTGCCGTGGTGGGAATGACGCAGGACGGGGCCATGATCAGGCCCCGT
>DATHUZ010000122.1:0-3318 GCA_035461725.1 Anaerolineae bacterium | reverse complement strand
ATCATGCTCACCGACCGCGAGGTCGCCGACCCGGAAGTCGAGCTGGCGATCCACGTCTCCGTAGACGAGGAGAAGCGCATTCTCACCATCTCTGACACCGGCGTGGGCATGACGCGCGACGAGATCGTTCAGGACCTGGGCACCATTGCTCATTCGGGCGCCGCGGCGTTCGTGCGCCAGCTCGAAGAGCAGGCGCGGCCCGATGTGGAGCTGATCGGGCAGTTCGGCGTCGGCTTTTACTCTGTGTTCATGGTCGCCGACAGGGTGCGTGTCGTCAGCCGCTCCTATCGGCCCGGCGCCGAGGCTGTCGAGTGGGTATCGGAGGGCAGTGCTGAGTACCGCGTGGCGCCTGCCGAAAAAGAGACGCGCGGCACCCGCGTCGAGGTGCATCTCAAAGAAGATACCGCCGACTTTGCGCAGGCGTGGCGCCTGGAGCAGGTTATCAAAAAGCACTCCAACTATGTCGCCTTTCCGATCTACATCGAGGGGCGCGACGAGCCCGTCAACCGGCGGACGCCGTTGTGGCGCAAGTCGCCACAGGAGGTGACCGACGAGCAATACGTCGAGTTCTACCGGCAGATGACGCTCGACTTTGAAGAGCCGCTGCTCCATACCCACCTGGTGACCGACGCGCCCGTCGCGGTGCGCAGCATCCTTTACGTGCCGGCCCGGCGCGACCGCGGTTTGCTCGACCTGCGTGGCGAGCATGGCCTGCGCCTCTACATCCGCAACGTCCTGATCCAGGAGCACAACCGGGACCTGCTGCCCACCTATTTCCGCTTTGTCGAGGGCGTGATCGAGTCGGAGGACCTGCCCCTCAACATCTCGCGCGAAACGGTGCAGAGCAGCTCCGCCGGGCGCCGCATCCAGCGCGCCCTGACGCGCAAGCTGCTGCGCGAGCTCGAAACCACCGCCGCCGATGCCCCCGAGACCTACGCCCGCTTCTGGCGTGAGTTTGGTCCCTTCCTCAAAGAGGGCGTGGTCACCGACCCGGCGACCAGGAACGATCTGCTGCCGCTGCTCCGCTTCCACTCATCGCGCAGCGGCGAGCAGCTCATCTCCCTGGCCCAATACGTGGAGCGTCTGGGCGAGGGCCAGGATGCGATCTATTACGTCCTCGGCGAGGACCTGAAATCCGTGGCGCGCAGCCCGCACCTCGACTACTTTTTCGCGCACGACGTCGAGGTCCTCTACCTCGTCGACCCCATCGACACCTTTGTCATGACCTCGCTCCACGAATACGAGGGCAAGCCACTCCGCAACGTAGATGACGCCGGCCTCGAGCTGCCCGAACAGGAAGCGGTGGCAGCGGATGACGCGCCTGCCGTGCCTGAGGCAGACTTTAACCGCCTCGTCGGCCGCTTTGTCCAGGTGCTCGGCGACAGGGTCGTCGAGGTGCGCGAGTCAAAGGTACTGCGTGACAGCCCCGCCCGGCTCGTGTCGCCCGACGACACACCCGGGCGCGACATGTCGCGCGTCGCCCGGCTGCTCGGGCAAGAGTTCGAGGTGCCCAAACGCATCCTCGAGATCAACCGTCGCCACCCGATCGTGGCCAACCTGGCGCACCTGGTCACCGCTGCCCCGCAGGCCCCTGCCATCGACCCGACGATCGAGCTCTTGTACGAGAACCAGCTCCTCCTCGAAGGGCTGCACCCGAACCCAACAGAGATGATCCCGCGCATTCAGCAGCTCATGGCCGCAGCCACCGCCGGCGGGGACCAAGCAGTGGTCAGCCGTACGGCGACGGCTGCGCGAGAGGAGAAACAGCCAGAGAGCCTGGAGGACGAGAGCCTCGAGGGCGAGGAGGCAAACTGATGCCGACGTCGAGAGCGCTCAGGCGATGGTTGGCAGCGGCGGTGCTGGCTCTGAGCCTGCTCGCGTGCTCCCTGCCCGACCTGGCACAGCTCGTCGAGCCGACGCCGACACTTGCCCCGCCGCCGCTCACCCGTCTGCCATCCGAGACGGCTCTGCCCGTACCCTCTGCCACGGCCGCGCCGGTTCCTACCCTGCCCGCCACCGCCGAGGCCGCCGGCACGGAAACGACGGCGGTAGCAGAAGGCGGTGCAGCTTTGCCCGGCACGATCGCACTCGAAGAGGACATCATTGCCGTGTACGAGGCGGTGGGCCGCGGCGTCGTCAACATCACCAACCGCAGCTACGCCTACGATTTCTACTTCCGCCCCGTGCCTCAGGAGGGCAGCGGCTCGGGCATCATCTTTGACGACCAGGGGCACATCATCACCAACTATCACGTCATCGAGGGGGCGGAAGAGCTCTTTGTCACGCTCTTTGACGAGACCACCGTGCCGGCGACGGTCGTCGGCTCTGACGCGTCGAATGACCTGGCCGTGCTCAAGATCGACATTCCCGCCGAGCAGCTCTACCCTGTGCCGCTCGGCAGCTCGTCCGAGCTGCGTGTCGGCCAGTTCGTGGTCGCCATCGGCAACCCGTTCGGCTTTGAAAACACGCTGACCGTCGGTGTGGTGAGTGCCCTGGGGCGCGTCATCGAGAGCCCCGACCAGCGCTTTATCGGCGAGATCATCCAGACCGACGCCGCGATCAACCCCGGCAACTCGGGCGGGCCGCTGCTCAATCTGCAGGGCGAGATCGTCGGCGTCAACACGGCGATCTTTAGTCCCAGCCAGGCATCGGCGGGCATCGGCTTTGCGATCCCCGCCGACACCGTGCGGCGCGTGGTACCGGCGCTCGTCGAGCGCGGCTTTTACCCGCACCCGTGGCTCGGCGTCAACTATGTGTGGAACCTGACGCCCGAGCGCGTCGAGGTGCTGCGCGAGGCGGGCATGAACGTGCCTGTCGACGAAGGGCTGCTCATCATCGAGGTCCAGCCGGACGGTCCGGCGGCGCAGGCAGGCCTGCGTGGCGGGCAGCAGCAGGTGCGCCTCGGGCGCCTGATCCTGACCATCGGCGGCGACATTGTGACGGCCATAGACGGCCTGGCGGTCGCCACCGACGTCGACCTGCTCCGTTACCTCGACACGCGCACCACCGTCGGCCAGACGATCGAGGTTACGCTCGTGCGCGCTGGCGAGACACTCACCATCCCGCTGACGCTTGGCGAGCGCCCGCGCTAGCCGTGCAGCGCCCTGTGCCCGGTCTCTGACCGTGCCACAATCGGAATTTGCACGTTTTTTGGCTTTGGACTATACTGTGCGAGGCGTTAGCACTCAATGACCGAGAGTGCTAACGCATCAATCGTGTCCATCCATGTCAACCAATTCAGGAGGAAGCAAATGGCACTCAATCTCAAACCACTGGCAGACCGTGTGGTCGTCGAGCCGATTGAGCGTGACGAGATCA
>DATHUZ010000121.1:0-5848 GCA_035461725.1 Anaerolineae bacterium | reverse complement strand
TCCTGCGCCGTCAGCTCGACGACGACGTGCTCGGGCCGCACCGGGTAGGCGTCGACGAGCCGGCGCGAGATGGTGCCGCCGGCCAGCCGGCGCATCAGCTCACTGGCGCGGCGCGAGCCGAGCTCGGCCAGGGCCGGGTGGATGCCGCGGCCAAAGCGAGCCGCCGCCTCGCTCGGCAGCCGCAGTTCCTGCGCGGTGCGGCGGATATTGATGAAATTGAAATTCGCCGCCTCGAGCAGGATGTGGCGCGTGCTGTCGTCGATCTCGGTCTCGAGCCCGCCCATCACGCCGGCAATGCCGATCGGGCCGGCGGTGTCGGTGATCAACAGGGTGTCCTCGCCAAAGGTGCGCAGCACGTTGTCGAGCGTCATCATCGTCTCGCCGGGATGGGCGCGCCGGACAATGATCGTCGGCCTGCCCCCGCCGGCCCGCGCGACCAGCTTGTCATAGTCGAACGCGTGCAGCGGCTGCCCGTACTCGAGCATCACATAGTTGGTGATGTCGACGATGTTGCTGATCGGGCGCATGCCAGCCCGGCGGACGCGATCCTGCATCCAGGCCGGCGCCGGGCCAATCTCGACGTCGCGGATCACGCTCGCGGTAAAGCGGGAACAGAGGTCGGGGTCCTGGATGACGACGCTCACCAGGTCCGCCGCCGGCGGCCCCTCGGCGGTCCAGCTCGTATCGGGGTAGCGCACCCGCTGGCCGGTCAGTGCCGCCACCTCGCGCGCCACGCCGAGCATGTTGTAGGCACGCGCCAGGTTGGGCGTCAGGTCGAGGTCGAGCACCACGTCGCCCAGATAGTCGGCCAGCGCCATGCCCACCGGCGCATCCTCGGGCAGGAACATGATCCCCTCGTGCGCGTCCGACAGGCCCAGCTCCTTCTCCGAGCAGACCATGGCCCGCGACGGCACGCCCCGGATCTTGGTGCGCTTGAGCCGCGTCTTGACAAACCCCTCCTGGTGGCCGTCGTACAGCTCGGCGCCCTCCATGGCAAAGGCCACCTTCAGGCTGACGGGTCCGGCCCCCTTGTAGGGAAAGAGGTTCGGCGCGCCAGTGACGCACTGCTCGACCTCGACACCGCCGTACGCCACGTCGACGAGCACCAGCCTGTCGGCATCGGGGTGCTGGCGCACCGCGAGCACCTCGCCGACGACGATCTTGGCTCTGTCCCACCAGTCGCCGATCCGCTCCACCGCCCCCACTTCGAGCCCGGCCAGCGTCAACCGCTCGATCAGCTCGTCGAGGGGGAGAGTTATGTCGACGTAATCCTTCAGCCATTTGATCGGTACTTTCATGGTTGATCTCTCCGTTGGTATATTGGTAAACTGGTATATTGGTAGATTGGGGATTGGTAACTGGGGATCGGCCGATTGCGCACACTCGCGCCAATCTACCAAGCTACCATCCCCTAGAATTGCTCCAGGAACCGCACATCATTCTCGTACAGCATCCGGATGTCGGGCACGCGGTACCAGAGCGCCGCGATGCGGTCGACGCCGGCGCCAAAGGCAAAGCCGGTGTAGCGGGCGGGGTCGATGCCTCCGTTGCGCAGCACGGTCGGGTGGACCATGCCGCCCGGGATGACCTCTACCCAGCCGCTCTCCTTGCAGAGCCGGCAGCCGGTGCCGCCGCACACGGTGCACTGCAGGTCGGTCTCGATGCTCGGCTCGGTGAATGGGAAATAGTGCGCACGGAACCGGAGCCGGACCTTCTCGCCGAACAGCAGCCGTGCCAGCCCGCTGATGGCGCCGAACAGGTCGGCCATGGTGATGTGCGCACCGACCGCCAGTCCTTCCATCTGGTAGAACATGATGTTGTGTGACGCGTCGGGCTGGTCGTAACGGTAGCAGGCACCCGGCACCACGGCGCGCACCGGCGCACCGGTCTGGCGCATGACGCGCACCTGGGCAGGCGAGGTATGCGTGCGCAGGAGCACGCCCGAGCCCGCAGCGCCAGGGCCGGCAGCATAGAACGTGTCGTGGCTGTCGCGCGCCGGATGGTAGGGCGGCATGTTTAACAGGGTAAAGTTGTACTCGTCGGTCTCGACGTCGCGCCCTTCGAAGGGCTGGAAGCCCATCTGCGCAAAGGCGGCCAACATGCGGCGCATGGTGGCCCTGACCGGGTGCAGGCGACCCGCCGCCGGGTGCCTGCCGGGCAGCGTCACGTCGAGCGCCGGCGCCTCGGCCACGCTCTTTAGTGCCGGCTCGCGCGCCACCGCCGCCGCTTCGAGGCGTGCTTTCAGCGCGTTGGCGCGCCGGCCCGCCTCGGGCCGCTCGGGCGCGGGCAGCGACCCCAACCCACGCAGGTGCGCGGTCACCACTCCCTGTCGGCCAAGATAGTCGCGCCGCCAGCCGGCGAGCGCGTCCGGCGTCTCGACCGCGTCGAGGTGAGCCATCGCCTGTCGTTCCAATTCTTCCAGATTCGCGTTCATCTACCTAATCCCTGGTATCATCTCAATGAACCGGGGTAATGTAGGGCGGATTGGCAATCCGCCCCACGGCCCACCCCGACTTTTCGAGACGATACAATCCCTAGAACTGCTCGAGGAATCTTTGATCGTTCCCCCAGAAATAGCGAATATCCTCGATCCGGTGCTTTAGCATGGCGATCCGCTCGGGCCCCATACCAAAAGCGAAACCGGAATAGACGTCGGGGTCGTAGCCGCCGTAGCGGAGCACGACGGGATGGACCATGCCGGCGCCCATGATCTCGAGCCAGCCGGTGTACTTGCATACGCGGCAGCCCTCACCCCGGCAGAGAATGCAGTCCATGTCCACCTCGGCGCTCGGCTCGGTGAAGGGAAAGTGGCTGGCGCGAAAGCGGACCTTGCGCCCCTCGCCGAACATGCGCCGCGCGAACTGGATGATCGTTCCCTTCAGGTCGGCCATGGTGATCTGCTTGCCCACGGCCAATCCCTCGACCTGGTTGAACATGATCTCTGAGCGGGCCGTGATCTGCTCGTAGCGGTAGCACATGCCCGGCAGGATGACGCGCACCGGCTCGGGGTAATACTCGCGCATGGCGTGCACCTGGCCCGGCGAAGTGTGGGTGCGCAGGATGACGCCCGGCTGCGTGGTGTAGAAGGTGTCCCACATGTCGCGTGCCGGGTGGTGAGACGGCATGTTGAGGAACTTGAAGTTATAGTCGTCCGTTTCCACGTCGCGGGCGCGGTACACCTGGAAACCCATCTCGGCAAAGATGCGATAGATCTCGCGCAGCGTGACCGTGGATGGGTGGAGGCGCCCCGGCCGCCGTGGCCTGCCCGGCAGCGACACGTCTACCGCGTCGGAAGCACGGGCGCGTGCCTGGCCCTCCTCCTTGAGTGCCGCGGCGCGTGCCTCGTAGGCCGCCTCGAGGGCTTGCTTGACCTCGTTGGCGCGCCGGCCATAGGCGGGCCGCTGCTCGGGCGGCAGCGTCCCGACGGCGCGCACCGCCTCGATGACGCGCCCGCCGCGCCCGAGGTAGGTCGACCGCCACGCACCAAGCGCATCCTCCCTCGCCACTTCCTCCAGCGCGGCACGTGCCTCCGCTTCCAGTCTTTCCAGTTCTTCCGCCATACTCCCTCCGTGATACGTGATCCGTGATGCGTGATCCGTGATCTGTGAAATAAAAACGCCCTCGTCCTGTAGGGACGAGAGCGACTGGCTCCCGCGGTACCACCCCGCTTGGCCGGCCCCGGCTGCGCTCTGCCGGCCCGGCCCTCTCAATCCGCCGACAACGTGCGTGCCAGGCACGGTGCGTGCACGACACGGTGCGTGCACGACACGGTGCGTGCACGACACGGTGCGTGCACGCCACGGTGCGTGCACGACACGCCTACGCGATCGACTGCCCCGGTAACGGTGGGCATCCGGAGCGGGCTACTCTCTATCTCTAACCTCTAGCTGGGTTTCACCCGTCGGCTCGGGAGCGAACTTCTGCGGGCTCTTTCCCGGCAGGGCTTGCAGTCTGTGGCCCCGCCTCCCTGGTGGCTTCCCCCCGCGTACTCTTCTCCGTCGTGGCCTTTCGGCTGTTCAGTTAACGACGCTTATTATATCCAACCACGTGGATTTGTCAAATGAAGTGAAGATCGCTTCGCTCACAATGACAACCCAAGAGATCTTTTGCATTAAGTAAACAGGCTTACTTGACACCCCCCCATCTATGTGCTAGACTAGCCCAGATATCAGACGGAGGCAAAAGTTGGAAACACGAACGATCATGCGCTGGGCGGCATACCTGGTGATCGCCTCACTTGTCGCCTTTTTTGTTTATAACCAGTTCTCCGCGCGCGCACCCGAGCAGGAGATGATCTCGCTCCAGGCACTCGCCAGCGAGATCAAGGCCGGGAACGTCGCGACCATCACCATCGAGGATCAGGCACTGTACGTGGAACGGGTCGACGGCACGCTGGCGCGCTCGACCAAAGAGACGGAGACCAGCCTGGTCGAGACGCTGGGCAACCTGGGTGTGACGGGAGAGCAGCTTCGGCAAGTGGAAGTGACCGTGGCACGGCCGAGCGGCATCCTGAACTGGCTCGGCACGATTAGCTGGCTGCTGGGCCTGGTGATCATCACCGTCTTTTTCCTCTTTATCTTTCGCCAGGCGCAGAGCAGCGGCAACCAGGCCCTCTCCTTTGGCAAAAGCCGCGCGCGGATGTTCAGCGGCGAAAAGCCGACGATCACGTTCGACGACGTGGCGGGCGTGGTGGAAGCCAAGCAGGAGCTGGCCGAGGTGGTCGAGTTTCTCAAAGAGCCGCAAAAATTCATCGCCCTGGGGGCGCGTATCCCGAAGGGTGTGATCCTGATGGGGGCGCCGGGCACGGGCAAGACCTTGATGGCCAAGGCCGTGTCGGGGGAGGCGGGCGTGCCCTTCTTTTCGATCTCGGGCTCGGAGTTTGTCGAGATGTTTGTCGGCGTCGGCGCCAGCCGCGTGCGCGACCTGTTCGACCAGGCCAAGCGCAACTCGCCGTGCATCGTCTTTGTCGACGAGATCGACGCGGTCGGCCGGCACCGCGGCGCGGGGCTGGGCGGCTCGCACGACGAGCGCGAGCAGACACTGAACCAGATCCTGGTGGAAATGGACGGGTTCGACACCGATACGAACGTGATCGTCATCGCCGCCACCAACCGGCCCGACATCCTCGACCCGGCACTGCTGCGGCCCGGCCGGTTCGACAGGCGCGTGGTGCTCGACCGGCCCGACATGAACGGCCGCGAAGAGATCCTGCGCGTGCACGTGCGCGGCAAGCCGCTGGGCCCCGACGTCGACCTGGCGGCATTGGCCCGGCAGACGCCCGGATTCGTGGGCGCCGACATAGAGAGCCTGGTGAACGAGGCCGCCATCCTGGCGGCGCGCGCCAACAAAAAGACGATCGATATGATCGAGTTTCGAGAGGCGGTCGACCGCGTGATCGCCGGCCCCGAGCGCCGCAGCAGGGTGATTACCGACGAAGAAAAAGAGATCGTGGCCTACCACGAGGCGGGCCACGCCCTGGCGGCGGCGGTCACCCCCGGCGCCGACAAGGTGCGCAAGGTGACGATCATCGCCCGCGGCATGGCCGGCGGCTACACCATGATCCTGCCCGACGAAGACCGCTACATGACGAACCGCACCAAGTTCGAGGCGGAGCTGGTGACGATGCTCGGCGGCAGGGCGGCCGAGGAGGTGGTATTCGACCGCGCGACGACAGGTGCCAGCAACGACCTGGAGCGTGCCACCGAGCTGGTGCGCAAGATGGTGATGGAGTATGGCATGAGCGACGAGCTGGGGCCGATGACGTTTGGCGAGAGAGAAGAGCTGGTCTTTCTCGGCCGCAGCATGTCAGAGCATCGCAACTATAGCGAGTCGGTGGCGCGCAAGATCG
>DATHUZ010000120.1:0-5944 GCA_035461725.1 Anaerolineae bacterium | reverse complement strand
ATGGGCTGCGACGCCTGCAACCCCCAGGAAGCGTGCGCGGCCGACGAGCTGCCCCTGCACCCGGTGGACCTCCCGCTCTATGCCATCCTCCGCACCGAGGTGACCAACGCCCAATTCGCCGCCTGCGTCGCCGGTGGACCTTGCTGGGGACCCCAGGATTACAGCTCTGCCACGCGCCCGTCCTACTATGACAACCCCGAATACGCCGGCTACCCGCTCATCTGGACCGACTGGTACTACGCACAGGACTATTGCACCTGGGCCGGCAGCGACAGCCAGGCCAGCATGTGGCAGCTCCCCACCGAGGCGATGTGGGAAAAGGCCGCCCGCGGCAGCGCCGCCACGCTCGTTTATCCGTGGGGCTTCAGGGCGCCCGACTGCTCGCTCTTGAACTATGGCCTGTGCACGGGCGATACCACCGCCGTGGGTGCCTATCCAGATGGAGCCAGCCCCTATGGCGTGCTCGATATGGGCGGCAACGTCGCCGAGTGGGTCCACGACGCGTACGCGGCCGACTACTATAGCGAATCACCCTACTACAATCCGCCGGGCCCTACGGGAATATACGACATGGTGGTTCGTGGCGGGAGCTGGCTCGATGCCTGGGCCGGCGTCCGCACCGCCGGCCGCAACTGGCTCGGGGACGAGGGTGCGAGCGACCACCTCGGCTTTCGCTGCGTGGCCGTCCCGGCGTGCACACCTGGCCCCGACCAGGTTTCGCTCTTTGTACGGCGGGGCTACGGCCGCGAGTGCATCGTCAAGGACGTTGGCGAGTACCCCAACCCCGCCGCCATCGGCCTGCCCAACGACTCGATCTCTTCCGTCAGGGTGGGCAGCAACGTGCAGGCCGTGCTGTGTGAGCACGACGACTACTTTGGCGTCTGCGAGACCCTGACTGCCGGCGACCCGGATCTGACGGACAACGCCATCGGAAACGACACGATCTCGTCGGTCAAGGTGCAGCCGCGGGCCGGCGCGCACCTGCCAGGCGAGTGACGTCCGGCGTGCCGGCTCGCTCCCTGAAGAACGTGCTGGAGTGCTGCGTGACGATCACGCAGCATTCCAGCACGCGCCTACCACCCTTCCACCCGCTCCCGCACCCTCACCCTCACCCCCAGCACCTCGCCCAGCCACCGCCCCTTCTTCTCCCCCGCCCACACCTCGGTGCCGCAGCCAGCCGGACAGTCTACCAGCAGCGTAAGCTCGTCGCCGTCGATCCACGCCTCGATCCCCTGCACGGCGTCCACGTGCGTCCGGTCCAGTCCATCCGCCAGCCGCAGCAGCGCCCCCAGCACCTCCACCACCTCCCTGTCGTCGGCGTCGAGCGCCGCGAACCCGGCGTGCTCGGTGCTCGGCTTGGCCCCGCGGTGGTAGCGCGCCACGTTGGCCACGATCCGCGTCTCCCGCTCCGTCAACCCTGGCAGCTCCGCCTGCATGATCAGCCGGTACGCCGTCTTGTGGTGGCCCCAATAGCCCTCGACGTAGCCGATGTCGTGCAGCAGGCCGGCGCAGTGGAGCAAGTCGCGGTGCTCGTCGGCCAGGTCGTGCAGCCCCGCCGTCAGGTCGAACAGCTCCACCGCCAGCCGCGCGTCCTGCACGCAGTGCTCCTCCTCGAACCCATAGCCTCGCCCCAGCCGGATGCACGCCTCGAACGTCTCTTCCATAAACGCCTCTCCTGCTCAGAAGAGCGGCCAGATGAGCGGCAGCGCGATCAGTGTAACGGCCATCAGCACGACATTGAGCGGACCGCCTACGCGCGTATAGTCGAAAAAGCGATAACCGCCCGGTCCCAGCACCAGCACGTTCGCCTGGTGCCCCACCGGCGTGAGAAAGCTGGTCGAGGCGCCGATCACCGTCGCCAGCACAAAGGGCTGGGGATTCGCCCCCAGGCCGAGCGCCACGTCGATCGCGATCGGCACCATCAGCACCGTCGCCGCCGCGTTCGACATCGGCTCGGTGATCAGGCCCGCCAGCAAATAGATACCCGCCAGGATCGCCAGCGGCCCCAGCGGGCCGAGCACGTCGACGATCAGGCCGGCCAGGAAACGGGCGGTGCCCGTGCTCTCCATGGCCATGCCCAGCGGCAGCATCCCCGCGATCAAAAAGACACTGCGCCACTCGATGCTCTGGTACGCCTCGTCCATCGTCAGCGACCGGCCCAACACCACCACCACCGCGCCGATGACCATGGCCATCGCGATCGGAAAATCGGCCAGGACGACCAACGCCAGCGCCAGCCCCATCGCACCGACGGCGATAGGCGCCTTCTGCCGGCGCCGCACGTCCCGCTCGAGCGGCTCCAGCACAAGAAAGTCCCCCTCCTCCTGCAGCTCTGCCAGGCGCTCGCGCGGACCCACCAGCAGCAGCGCGTCGCCGAACTGCAGCCGCGCGTCGCGCAGCCGCCGCGTGACGACGGCTCCGTGGCGCGAGATCGCCAGCGCCGTAAAGCCATAGCGATCCCGAAAGTGCATCCCACGCAGGGTGCGCCCTTCCATGCGCGAGCGCGGAGCCAGCGTCGCCTCTACCACGTGCACCTCTTCCGAATCGAGGTCGTCCAGCTCCCACTTTCGCTCCGCCTCGATCACCAGCCCCAGCGCGTCGCGGGCGCGCACCAGCCTGTCGAGTGTGCCCTCCACCAGCAGCAGGTCGCCGGCCTCCAGGGGCATCTGCGGATTCACCGCACCCGGCGTCTCCTCGTCGCGCACGATCGCCACCACGGTCAGGTCATACTCCGCACCCAACCCCGACTCGGCCAGCGTCTGCCCCACCAGCTTGCTCTCTGCCGGCACCCTCACCTCGCTCACATACTCGCGCAGCGCCGCCGCCTGCACCTCCTCGACCGGCTGGCGCACCGGGAGCAGGTGCCGGCCGACGAACACCATATACACGATCCCCGCGGCGAACACGATCGCGCCCGTGGGAAAAAAGTCAAAAAAACCGAGGGATGGCAGCCCGGCTTCCGTCAGCAGGCTCGCGGCCAATACGTTGGGCGGCGTTCCGATCAGCGTCATGTTGCCGCCCAGCAGCGAGGAAAAAGAGAGCGGGATGAGCAGCTTGGACAGCGGCACCTTTGCCTGGCGCGAGATCCCCGCCACCGCCGGCAGCAGGACGGCTGTGGCTCCGATGTTGTTCATAAAAGCCGACATCACGCCGCACGTCAGCATGATGATCGCGATCAGCCGCGGCTCGCTCGTCCCCGCCACGCGCACGATCCGCTCGCCCAAAAAGTCGGCCACCCCCGTCCTGAACAGGGCGCCCGACACGATATACACCGCCCACACCGTCACCACTGCCGGGCTGGCAAAGCCGCTGAACAGCTCCTCTGCACCGACCAGCCCGGTGAGTCCCAGCGCCAGCAGCACCAGCAGCGCGATCACGTCGACGCGCAGCAGCTCGGTGGCAAACAGCACCACCGCCACGACGAGGATTCCCAGCGTCAGAGCGATCTGAGGCGTCACCGTCTACACACCTCCGCGGTTACGGGTTGCGGATCTCGAGAAACTCTTTTTTCCACCCGAATCTTAACACAAACCATGCCTCCAGGCAAGGCCAGCCATCTGTCATTGCGAGTTCATCCATGGCGCGCACGCCACTCATCACCAAAAGAACCGGCTCTGTTAATCCTTCTCTTTGCGCCTCTGCGTCTCTGCGTTAAAACAGCCCCCAACCACGTAGCGCCAGTTCATTAGTAACGAGCGCCAGCGATAGGCTGCTCCGCAGCACGCAATCCCCATCTTGCGTTTCACGTTCCACCCATCTTGCTCCCAACCCTGTTCTATGGTATAACCTACCGTCAGTTAGAGGTGCAGCGAGCCAGCGCTCGAGTCCAGGCCACCTCGAGGAGGATGTAGAAACCGATGTATCGTCACACAACACGTATCATATTGTTCCTGCTGCTGCTCTTCACACTCGCCCTGTCGGCATGCGGCGCCGAGCCGTCGCCCGCCCCTACCGCTGCCGGGGGAGCAGCCGAGTCGCCGCTCGCCACGCCGGCCACGTCTGACGAGCCCCAGACCCTGCGCATCGCCCTCATCCCCGTCCTCGACGTCCTGCCCTTCCACGTCGCCGTCCAGAACGGCTATTTCGAACAAGCGGGCGTGCGGGTCGAGGGCGTCCCGGTCAAGAGCGCCCAGGAGCGCGACACCGTCATGCAGACCGGCCAGGTCGACGGCATGCTCACCGACCTGATCTCGCCCATCATCTTTAACCAGGACGAGGCCCAGATCAAGACCGTCTATACCGCGCGCAAGGTTTATCCCGACGCGCCCATGTTCCGCCTGCTCGCCGCGCCCGGCAGCGCCGTCACCGCGCCCGCGGACCTGGCCGGCGTGCCCATCGGCAGCGCCCGCAACACCGTCATCGCCTACCTGACCGACAGGATGCTCCAGGCAGCCGGCCTGGAGCCTGACCAGATCGTGCACGAAGAAGTCGCCGCCATCCCCGTCCGCTTTGAGCTGCTGATCAACGGGGAGCTCGCCGCCGGCACCCTGCCCGATCCACTCGCCTCCGGCGCCATCGCCGCCGGCGCCGTGCCCATCATCGACGACACCACCGTGCCCAAGCAGTCGCAGTCGATCCTGGCCTTCAGCGTCGACGCCCTCGAAAACAAGCCCGACGCCGTGCGCCGCTTTCTCCAGGCGTGGGAGCGCGCCGCCCAGGAGCTGAACGACAACCCCGACGCCTACCGCGATCTGCTCATCCGCGAGGGCCGCGTGCCCGAATCGGTCCAGGGCACATTCCAAATGCCCCCCTACCCCATCGGCGAGGTCCCCAGCCCCGAGCAGCTCGCCGACGTGGTGGCGTGGGCATTGGAGAACGGCCTCATCGACGAGGAAGTGCCGTACGAGCGCATGGTCGACACCTCCTTCCTGCCGTGAAACCCACCCCCCCCAGCCCCCCTGAGGGGGGGAGAAGAAACTCCCCCCCTTTCAGGGGGGGGGTTGGGGGGGGGTGAAATCTAGCCCAATGCACACCATGACCGATCAACCAACCGTCTCCCGCCTCACCGCCTGGCGCCTGGGCATCCGGCCCAGGACCCTGCCCGCGTCCGTCTCGGGCGTCGTCGCCGGCATCGCGCTCGCCATCGCCGACGGCCGCTTCGCCCCACTCCCTGCGCTCGCCGCGCTCGCCGGTGCCCTCCTGCTGCAGATCACCGTCAACCTGGCCAACGACTACCAGGATTATGTCAAAGGGATCGACGTGCCCGAGCGCACCGGCCCCACCCGCATCGCCGCGGGTGGGCTGCTGCCCCTCTCCGAGCTGCGCGTGGGCATCGCCGTCGTCGTCGCCCTCGACGTGCTGGTCGGCCTCTACCTCGTCTATGTGGGTGGGTGGCCGATTCTCATCCTCGGCGTGGCCGCCATCCTGTCGGCCCTCGCCTACAGCGGCGGGCCCTTCCCCATCGGCTACCACGGCCTGGGCGACCTCTTTGTCTTTATCTTTTTTGGCCTGGGCGCCGTGTGCGGCACCTACTATGTGCAGGCGCGGGCGCTGACACCGGCCGTCGTCGCGGCTGCCGTGCCCGTCGGCCTGCTCACCGTCGCCATCCTGGTGGTCAACAACTATCGCGACCTGAAGACCGACCGCCTCACGGGCAAGCGCACCCTGGCCGTCATCCTCGGCCCCGGGCGCACCAGGATCGAATACGTCGCGCTGCTCGTCGTCGCCTACGCCTCTCCTTTCGCCCTCTGGCTCGCCGGCTGGGCCTCGCCGTGGGTCCTCCTCCCCTTCCTCACCCTGCCCCTCGCCATCCGCCTCATCCGCTTCCTCTACCGCACCCCCGAAGGCCCCGCGCTCAACCGCGCCCTCGCCGGCACCGCCAACCTCGACCTCCTCTTCAGCCTCCTCCTCTCCATAGGCATCCTGCTATGACCCCAACCCCCAAGTCCCCTCCCCCCCTGCTCCACCTCCGCCACCTCACCTTCGCCTACCCCCACCACCCGCC
>DATHUZ010000119.1:0-22986 GCA_035461725.1 Anaerolineae bacterium | reverse complement strand
AAGCTGGCCGACGAGACAAAAGAGTATGAGCCATGTGTGAAGGGCAAGCCTGGCGAGTAGGTTCTGCCTCGCAGGCCGGCCCGAACGGTATAGATTGATGGAACCTGTTTAGCTGCACGAACCAGTACAAGGAGAAAAACGACAATGGCAAGAAACGATCGAACCTTTATTCTCGGCGGTGGCGTCACCGGCCTGGCCGCCGGCATGACCTCAGGCGCCCCCGTGTTTGAAGCGACCACCCGTCCGGGCGGCATCTGCTCGTCGTACTATGTGCCGCCCGGCGAGCGCGAGCAGTTGCCGGCTCCTCCGCCCGACGGAGAGGCCTACCGCTTTGAAATCGGCGGCGGGCACTGGATCTTTGGCGGCGATCCTACCATCCTCCACTTTATCGAGAACGTCACTCCCGGCAAGCGCTACGAGCGCAATTCCGCCGTCTACTTTGGCCGGGACGGCCGCTACGTGCCCTACCCGCTGCAAAACAATCTACGTTACCTCGAACCGGAAACGGCTTCCCAGGCGCTGCAAGAGCTGGCCGGGCAGGAGGGACCGCGCACCACCATGAAAGAGTGGCTCGAGCGCAGTTTTGGGCCGACGCTTGGGGAGATGTTCTTTGACCCCTTCCACCAGCTCTATACCGGCGGCCTTTACGATCGCATCGCCCCGCAGGATGCCTACAAGTCGCCCGTCGACATCAAGACGGCCGTTGCCGGCGCCTTTGGTGGGGCCGCCGCCGTCGGCTACAACGTCACCTTTTTCTACCCTGAAGACGGCCTCAACGCCCTGGCGCAGCGCATGGCCGGCGCCGCCGACGTGCGTTACGAAAAGCGCGTGGCGGCGATCGATCCACGCAGTCGTGTCGTGCACTTGCAGGATGGCACAGAGGCTGCGTACGACCGGCTCCTCTCCACGCTGCCCCTGAACAAGATGATGGAGATGACCGGGCTGACGGTCGAATCGCAGGCCGATCCCTACACCTCCGTTCTCGTGCTCAACATCGGCGCGCGCCGCGGCGAAAAGTGCCCCGATGCGCACTGGCTCTACAACAGCGACACACGCTCCGGGTTCCACCGCGTCGGCTTTTACAGCAACGTCGACAGCTCCTTCATGCCGCGCTCCATGCGCCCCACCAACGCCGGCGTCAGCATCTATGTCGAGCGCGCCTTCGAGGGGGGAAGTGCGCCCTCGCCACAGGAACAAGAGGAGTATAGCCAGGCGGTTGTCCAGGAGCTGCAAGAGTGGGGCTTTATCGAGGACGTCGACGTCGTCGATCCCACCTGGATCGACGTCGCCTACACCTGGGCATGGCCCGGCTCGAGGTGGAAACAGCAGGCGCTCAACTGCCTGGAAAAGGAAAACATCTTCCAGGTGGGCCGCTACGCCCGCTGGATCTTTCAGGGCATCGCGGACTCGATCCGCGATGGATTCTATGCTGGGGCGAGCATGCGTTCCCTGTAATGATGGAAGGCTGGAAGAATGGAAGGCTGGTCGTGCGCGTGCGCCAACCTTCCAACCGTAAAGGAGGCAACCCGCAATGAACGCAAACGAACTCATCTCCACCGCCCGGGCGCTCGTCGCGCCCGGGAAGGGCGTCCTCGCCGCCGACGAGAGCTCGGGGACGATCAAGAAGCGGCTCGACACCATCTCTGTCGAGTCGACCGAGGAGAACCGCCGGGCCTACCGCGATCTGCTCTTCACCGCGCCCGGCGTCGAATCCTTTATCAGCGGCGTCATCCTCTTTGACGAGACGATCCGCCAATCGACGCGCGAGCGCGAGCCCTTCCCACAGGTGCTCGCCGATCGCGGCATCATCCCGGGCATCAAGGTCGACAAGAGCACGGTGCCCCTGCCCGGCTCGCCACAGGAAAAGCTCACCCAGGGGCTCGACGGGCTGGGGCCGCGCCTCGAGGAATACTATGACATGGGGGCGCGCTTTACCAAGTGGCGCGCCGTGATCACCATCGGCGACGGCATCCCCACCCAATACTGCATCGACGCTAACGCCCAGCTCCTGGCCCTCTTTGCCGCCTACTCGCAGCAGGCCGGCCTGGTGCCCATCGTCGAGCCCGAGGTGCTGATGGACGGCGACCACAGTATCGAGCGCTGCGAGGCGGTCACGGCCGCCACGTTGGAGAGCGTGTACCACTATCTCTTCCAGGCGCAGGTGCTGCTCGAGGGCACGCTGCTCAAGCCGAACATGGTCGTGTCGGGCAAGGGGCACCGGCACCAGGCGGACGAGGAAGAGGTGGCGGAAGCTACCGTGCGCACGCTGCTGCGCGCCGTACCGGCGGCCGTGCCCGGCATTGTCTTTCTATCGGGGGGTCAGAGCCCCGAAGAGGCCACCGCGAACCTGAGCGCCATCAACCGCCTCGGCCCCCTGCCGTGGGAGCTGAGCTTCTCCTACGGCCGCGCCCTGCAGGAATACTCGCTCAAAGCGTGGCGCGGCGACCAGGCCAACGTGTCGCAGGCGCAGCAGATCTTGGCGCAGCGCGCCCGTTTTAACAGCCTGGCGCGCACAGGCAAGTACACGCCTGACATGGAGACGGCCCGCTGATCCATCATCCCGCGCTCCCTCGCCGGCCGGTCCGCGCGAGGGAGCGCTCGCGCTACTCACCATCCAAGAAACTGTCATTGCGAGTTCATCCATGGCGCGCACGCCACTCATCACCAAAAGAACCGGCTCTGTTAATCCTTCTCTCTGCTCCTCTGCGCCTCTGCGTCTCTGCGTTAAGGCAGCCCCCAACCACGTGGCGCCAGTTCATTAGTAGCGCGCGCCAGCGATAGGCTGCTCTGCAGCACGCAATCCCCCCGACTCTGCTCCCCGCGGATCACAATCCGCGACCGACACGCCATGCGAACCGTACAACATAATTTGCACACCTTTCTCTAGTTAAATTTGCCTGCTCCATCCGGCTATGGTATAATCACGCTGCCGTTTGATTTCCCGTCTCTCACAACTGCTGGCTCCCACGCGAGCCGCGTAGCACAGCCGAACGTGTGCAGGATACACAGATGCCATCGTTTACACAAGCACCGCCTGCTCCTTTGCCGCCCGCACGGGTGCTGTTGGTCGACGACCAGCCTCTCTTTCTCGAGAGCTTGCATGACCTGCTCCACGCGCATGGCTTTACCGTCGTCGGCATCGCCCGCGATGGGTTGCGCGCCATCGAGCTTGCCCGCGCCCTGCGCCCTGAGGTCGTGGTCACCGAGCTCAAAATGCCGATGTGCAGTGGGCTAGAGGCGGTGCGGCGCATCAAGGCCGAGATGCCAGATGTCAAGATCGTCGTCCTCACCGCTGCCGACGACCAGGAAAGCCTGATCGAGGCGCTGTGCGCCGGCGCATCGGGTTACCTGCTCAAGAACCTGGACCGCGCTGACCTGATCCGACTCCTGGCAGCGGCAATCTGCGGTGAAGCTGTCCTTGCTCCCGGGCTTGTGGGTCGGGTGCTCGCCGAGTTGGGCCACCTGCGCTCCTTATTGGTGCGTGAGAGTGCCATGCCTTTCCCTGGAAGTGGCGACCAGCGAGCACTCGCTTCCGGCACGCACGGCCCACCCGGCGCGCTCACAGCTCGGCAGGTCGAGATCCTTGCTATGATCGCTGCCGGGCAGACCTACCGCGAGGTCGGCGAGGCGCTCTGCCTCAGCGAGCACACCGTTCGCTACCACGTGCGCGAGATCCTCAACCGTCTGCAGGTCCAGTCCCGTGCCCAGGCCATCGCCTTCGCCGCCCATAACGGCCTGATTCCCCCTCATTCCCCAACTCCGAACCCCTCCTCCTATCACAACCGATAGCCCTCGTCCCTCCAGAACTATCACTTGCGGGATTGTAAAAGCGGCTGCGATTTGCTACAATAACTGCGTGCTTTTGCAGATCTGCGGTGCTTTTCGCGATTCGTGATGTCGAGTCTCTACTCAAGCGCGTAAAACCTGTTCCAATACAAACCCAATAAGGAGGACTGGCTATGAAAGCAGGCAAGGTTCTTTCCGTCGTGTTGGTTCTGATCATCCTGTCACTCCTGACGCTGGCGCCGATCACCGCACAGGAATCGGGGTTGCAGGCGAACCAGCCCCAGAGCCAAATTGGCTCCGCCTTTACCTACCAGGGTTACCTCGTGGACGCCGACACACCTGTAGACGACGTCTGCAACTTTCAGTTTGCCGTGTGGGACGACCCCACCGACGGCATCCGTGTGGCTGGCCCGTTGGAAGAAACGGCCGTGCCTGTGGCAGGCGGTCGCTTCACTCTGCTTCTCGATTTTGGAGCGATCTTTGACGGTACGGCACTCTGGCTGGATGTCGCCGTCCAATGCGGTGGCGATAACGGCTACACCACGCTCTCGCCCCGTCAACCACTGACGGCCGCGCCCTACGCGGCCTACAGCCAGGTTTCGCCCTGGGCAGGCATAGCCGGTCTCCCAGCCGGTTTTGCGGACGGCATCGACGATGTCGAGGATGCCGATGCCGACCCGGCCAACGAGCTAAATCTATCCATGACGCTCAGCGGCACACAGTTGCTCGTCAGCGATGCCGGCGGCACGTTGGCCACTGATCTAGGCACCCTGGTTGGCGAGGATGCCGACGCCGACCCCACCAACGAGCTCAACCTCTCGCTCGCCCTCAGCGGTACCCAGTTGCTCGTCGCCGACCCTGGTGGCACCTTGACCGTAGACCTTGGCAGCCTGGGTGACGACGCCGACGCCGACCCCACCAACGAGCTCAATCTCTCCCTTGCCCTCAGCGGCACCCAGTTGCTCGTCGCCGACCCTGGCGGCACCTTGACCGCTGACCTTGGCAGCCTGGGTGACGACGCCGATGCCGACCCCACTAACGAGCTCAATCTCTCGCTCGCCCTCAGCGGCACCCAGTTGCTCGTCAGCGATGCCGGCGGCACGCTCGCCGCTGATCTGGGCAGCCTGGATACACTGCAAAACATGTCGTGTGCCGACGGTCAGCTCGCGAGGTGGAACGGCACCCTCGGGCAATGGGAGTGCAGCGCCGATGAGGACTCGACGTATACCGCCGGGTTCGGCCTCGTCCTGAGCGATACCACCTTCAGCGTCGTAACTTCGACGGTCCAGGTGCGTGTCGCAGAGGCATGCGGCGCTGGCTATGCCATCCGCCAGATCAACCACGACGGCACCGTGGTTTGTGAGCCCGACGACGATACCATCTACACCGCCGGCACCGGGCTGATCCTCGACGGCGGCGAGTTCAGCGTTACCCCGCCCTATCGCCTACCTCAAACTTGTACGAATGGGCAGATCGCCGAGTGGGACGGAGCAGCGTGGTCCTGTGGAGACGATGACGCGGGTACCGGTTTCTGGTCACTAACCGGGAACGCCGGCACCGACCCGACGACGAGCTTTTTGGGAACAACCGACGCCCAGCCCTTGTCCATCCGCACCAATGGTGCCGAAGCGATGCGGGTGTCGAGCGATGGCGCCGTCGGCATCGGCACGACCACGCCGCACGCCTCGGCCCAACTGGAAGTGGCGTCCACCACCGCTGGATTTCTGCTGCCCAGGATGAGCAGAGACGACATTGCCTCGATCTTTAATCCCGCCGATGGGTTGCAGGTATACAATACCACCGATGGCAAGCTCTATATCTTTGTAGCGCTCGATCATCAATGGAAAGAAGTCGCTTACGGAGCAGGGACCATCTACCCGAGTGGCCCCTGGCAGTACGTGCGCGAGCTGACCATTGACAACACCGCCAACGGCGATACTCTGACCGACTACCAGGTCCTGGTCCAATTCGACACGCAGACGCTGATCGCGGCGGGCAAGATGAACGCCGATGGCTCAGACCTGCGCTTCACCACCGACTTTGTGGGCTGGCTCGACTACTGGATCGAGAACGGCATCCAGGGCGAGTTCGGGATGGACGAGCCCGATACCAAAGTGTGGGTCGAGGTGCCGGTCATTGCCGGCTCGGCGACGACCACCATCTACATGCTCTACGGCAATCCGGCGGCGGCCGCCATGAGCGATATCCAGGCCACCTTTGTCTTTGGCGATGACTTTGACGACAACTCTCTCGACACGTCGCGGTGGGAGGCCATCGCGTGGGAACAAGGTAACATCCAGGAACAGAACGGGCGCATAGAGCACTTGTCGCCCAAATCCTTACCCCAGTCCGGGTCTCTTATCCAGTCGACGCGCACCTTCACCGAGCCGGTTGTGATCGAGATGCGCTTCAAAAAGGGTGGCTATGTCTACCGTGGCGCAGGGCTGACGGATGGCAGTATGAACAACATGGCAATCATGAATATCAGCGATTGCTGCGCCGTGTTCTTTGAAGTCAAGGTGGACGGTGTGCTCTACTCTCGCACGGTGGAACCTCTGTTCTGGTCTCGTCAATTCAACCCTGAATATTACTTGCAGGTCATCCACCGCCCCGATGGCAGCTTTATCATCAACGGTTCGGTACCGGCTTTCGAGCCCGGTGGTCCGAAGAATTGGTCAGAGACCTTTACCGAGGCCCTACCCCTGGATACGCCCTTGAAGGTTTGGGCCCGCGAGGACGTCTGGTATGCGGCATGGTGGCTTTGGGATCGCTACGAGGACGATATCCGCGTGCGCAAGTACGCCGAGCCGGAGCCCGTGGTAGGCATTTCCGGCGAGCTGCTCTACAACGATTTCATGGAGGGGCGCCGATGAACCGGGTGTGTCTTGTCCTCGGTACGCTGGTGATCCTGCTTATGCTGACTGCCGCCGGCGCTGCCTGGGCGCAAGCGCCGTCCGAAGCCCAATCTCCTCAGCAGACCTACGACTTGCGGTGGCAAACGGTCGACGGTGGCGGTTACACTTGGAGCAGTGGTGGCACCTATGCCCTCGGTGGAACGATCGGCCAGCCTGATGCCGGGAATCTGGCCGCGGGTACCTATGCCCTGGGCGGGGGGTTCTGGCACCGCATGCCGGCGGCACAGGCCAGGCACCGGTTCTACCTTCCTGTTGTGCTCAGGAGCTACATGCCGTAGCCCGTTTTTCCCTGACGTTCGTCGCCAGGCGCACAAAAGCAGCTCCCGCTCCCTGCCTGCTGCAGAGAGCGGGAGCAGAATGCGGGGTCAGGCCCAGTCTCTGTGCTCAACGAGCACCACAGTCCGCGCCACCCGTGCTGAACTCTGGCCCGGCAAAAGTCGTTCTGATTCTCAGGCCACCACCCCGCACCTTTCCTGCTTTTCAACAAGGGCACGAACGTCCCTGGCGCGTCGCGATTCCTGCTCTCTTTGCCCTGTCCCCAACAGCTCGGGGCACGCCTCGTATGCGCTCAGCTCGCGCCTCGCCGGCGCCGGCGCAGACTTGCGCGGGCGGTCCGTCCACCACTGCCACCGTGCTCGCCACGCCGGCTCGGACGCCAGCGACGGCAACCCGTCTCGCTCGGTCATCGCACGCATCAACATCGCCGGTGCATTCAAATTCATCATCTTGACCTCCTGTTTCCACTCCCCGAGCCATCGCCTGCACGGCAAGCTCGGGCCTCCATCTCGGCGTATCCTTGTTGAAAGCAGTATAACATCCGGCCATTACGCGATCGTCAAGCATGGCGTTTAGAAAAGCGTTACGTACACGCGCCGGATCACTCAATTGCCGCTTTTCGTGATTGCATGTATAATGTGCGCCGGAGGGAGACCGATGGCAAGGCTGCAGCTATTCCTTCTAGGCGCCCCGCGCTTTGCGCGCGACGGCGAGCCACTCCAATTCGATACGCAAAAGATCGTGGCCCTCGTTGCCTACCTGGCTGTTGCCGACCAGCCGCCAGGCAGCGCACGGGTGAGTCGTGACAGCCTGCTCGCGCTCCTGTGGCCCGACCTGGATACGAGCCGCGCTCGCGGCGTGCTGCGCCGCAATCTGTCGCTGCTCCGCGGCGCGCTCGACGGCGAATGGCTGGTGGCCGACCGCCACACCCTGGCCACCGACCCGGCGGCCGACTTCTGGCTCGACGTCCACGAGTTCAACAGCCTGGTGCGGGCCGGCGACAGTCACGGACACGCGGCGGACCAGGTGTGCGCCGGCTGCCTGGCGTCGCTGGCGCGTGCCGTCGACCTCTACCGCGGTGATTTCCTGGAGGGCTTTGGTCTGCGCGACAGCGTCGTGTTTGACGACTGGCAGTTCTTTCAGGCCGAGGCGCTGCGTGCGGCGCTCGCCGCCGCGCTGGAGCGGCTGGCGCGCGGCCACGCAGCCCTGGCCAGGCCTGACCTGGCCGTGCCGTACGCCCGCCGCTGGCTGGCGCTCGACCCCCTGCACGAGCCGGCCCACCGCCAGCTCATCAGCCTCTACGCGGCCACAGGCCAGCGCTCGGCCGCGCTGCGCCAGTACGACGAATGCGTGCGCATCCTCGACGAGGAGCTGGGACTGCCCCCATCACCAGAGACCACGGCGCTGCACGAACAGGTCCGCAGTGCGCCGCCGCCGGCGACAACCGTGCCTGCACAGATCCCTACCCGCGCAGCCGGGCCGCAGGGGATCGAAGCGTCCAGCGGCGGCACTGCCCGGCCACTGCGTGCGGCGCCGGTCCACCACAACCTGCCGGCCCAGACCACGCCATTCGTGGGACGGCAGGATGAGCTGGTGGAGATCGTGAACCGGCTCCGGGACCCTGAATGTCGACTGTTGACGCTCCTCGGCCCGGGCGGTGTGGGTAAGACCCGCCTCGCGCTGAGCGTGGCCGAAGAACTGACGGGGCTCGCGCCACCGGCTTTTGAGCATGGCGTCTTTTTTGTCTCACTCGCTCCCCTGTCCGGCGCCGAAGCCGTGGCGCCGGCGGTGGCCGAGGCGCTGTGCTGTTCTTTCCACACCGATGCGGACGGCGGACAGCGCAGCACGCCCCGCGAGCAGCTTCTCGACTTTCTGCGGCGCAAGCAGCTCCTGCTGGTGATGGACAATTATGAGCACCTGCTGGCCAACGGCGCGTCGGGCGATGGCCAGGGGGAAGCAGTCGCGTTTTTGGTCGACCTGCTCGCCGCCGCCCCGCAAGTCAAGATCCTGGTCACTTCGCGTGCCGGCCTGAAGGTCCAGGGGGAACACCTCTACCCCCTCACCGGCCTGCGCGTGCCCGATCTGTCGCCGCCCTCGCGCGCCGGCGCGTGGTCGATGGCCGGCGACACCACCGCCGTCGACCTCTTTGTGCAGGCCGCGTCGCGCGCGCGGCCGGACCTGGCCCTTTCGCCGGCCGACTGGTCGCACGTGGTTGACATCTGCCGCCTGGTCGAGGGCATGCCCCTGGGTATCCTGCTAGCGGCGGCGTGGGCCGAGATGCTGTCGCCGGCCGAGATCGCGGCCGAGATCGGGCGCAGCCTCGACTTTTTGGCCACCGACCAGCGGGACCTCCCCGCCCGCCAGCGCAGCCTGCGGGCTGTTTTCGATCACTCCTGGCGCCTGCTGGGCGAGCGGGAGCAGGAGGTCTTTCGTGGGCTGGCCGTCTTCCAGGGTGGTTTCGCCCGTGAGGCTGCGGCCGAGATCGTCGGCGCGTCGCTGCGCGACCTGCTTTCCCTGGTCAACAAGTCGCTCCTGTTCGCCTCGTCCTCGGGCCGCTACAGCCTGCACGAGCTGCTGCGCCAGTATGCCGCGGAACGGATCGCCGCGGCCGAGGATGGCGGCTGGTCGGTGCGCGACCGCCACAGCGCCTACTATGCGGCCGCCCTCGAAGGCTGGGCGGCCGATCTGAAGGGGCCACGCCAGCAGCAGGCCATGCTCGCGATGGACCAGGAAATCGCGAACGCACGGGCGGCCTGGCATTGGGCCGCCACCAACCTGCGGATCGACCACCTGGCGCGCGGCGCCGAGGGCATTCGGCTCTATCACGCCTGGCGTATGCGCTACCAGGAGGGCGAGGCTGCTTTTCACATGGCGGCCGAGGCTCTCGACCCGCTGGACGCTCCCGAAGCCGTGCGCCTGCGCGCGCGGCTCCTCGTTCTGTGCAGCTTTTTTCAGCTCGAACAGGTGAAAAGAGAGGCGTTCAAGACGCTCGAGCAGGCCATGACCCTGATCGCCGGGCTGGAGCGGGCCGGTCACGACGTGCGGCGCGAGATGGCGCTGGCCCTGATGCAGCAGGCACGCACGAAACGCTACTTTGATCCCGACCCCCGAGCCGCCATGGTCGACTATGAGCGCTGCATGGCACTCTACGAGGAGATCGGCGACGACTGGAGCCTGGCCCGCGTCCTGGACTATCTGGGCTGGTCGGCCGAGGTGCTGGGAGACTATCGCCGCGCTACCGCCCTGTGCCAGCGAAGCCTGTCCATCCGCCAGGCGCTGGGTGACCGGCGCGGTATGGCCGACACGATGCTCAGCCTGGGTGTGCTGTCGTGGGTGCAGGGGCACCTCGACGAGGCCGACCGGCTGCTGCGCGACAGCCTGGAGATCTATCGCGCTCTCGACGACTGGAACCGCGTGGCGCACGCGCTGAAGGACGTCGGCGAGGCGCTCGTACGCCGGGGATGGTTCGAAGACGGCCTGGCGCTCATGGAGAGCAGTGCCAACGTGTTCGAAGACATGGGCAACGAATGGGCCCTCGACATTTTGCGCCCCTTCCTGGCCGAAACCCTGGTGCACCTGGGCCGCTACGACGAGGCGAATGAGAACGCCCACGAGGGCTGGGACAGTGCAGGCAGATACAAGGTTCACTGGGCCATCGGGTTTTCCAGGTTCGGGGCAGGAATGGCCGCGCTGGCTGCCGGCGCGGACGAGGTGGCCCTCGACCACTTTCACCAGGCTGTGGGGGAGTTCGAGATCGTCCGCCACCCTGAAAACCGCGCCTGGGTGCTCGGCCCGCTTGGCCTGGCCGCGCTGCGGAGCGGTGATCTCGATCTTGCCCGGCAATGCATCGTCGACGCGCTCCGGGTTGGTGTCGACCTTGGCGCTTTCCTGCCCGTCCTCTACGCCCTGCCAGCGACCGCCCTGCTGCTCGCCCACGAGGGAGACGCAGAGCGCGCGCGGCAGGTTTATGCGTGCTCGGCGCGCTATGGGTTCGTTGCCAACTCGCGCTGGTTTCAGGACGTCGTCGCCGTGCCGCTGGCGGCAGCAATCGGCTCGCTGTCGCCCGCGCCTGACGAGCGTGCACAGGCTGAGCTGGCCACCTGGGACGAGATGGCGGCGGCGCTCGTGCGCGAGTGGGCCGGCGAACCGTAGGCTGTGACGGCAGGATGCAGGGCGTGGTGTGCGATGCGGGCGTTTCCGCCGGGCAGGAGAGCGCGTGTCCGATCAGTTTGAGGATCCGGGGCTGTCGCCCAACTATGAGCGGCGGCTCGCCATGCGCGCCAACGTTGCCGAGTTTGAGCCCGAACAGGTGGCACGGGCAGTCGAGGTGCTCACGGGCGCGAAGGTGAGCGTCACGCCCACGTTCATCCCCCGCGGCCTGGACAACGAGAACTGGATGGTCGACACGGCCGCCGGGCGCCTGCTCGTCAAAATCGGCGCCCACGAGGCGCCCGTAGCCAAGTGGCGTGCCGCCGCGGTGGCGCGCGTACTCGCGGCGCGGGCCGGTGTGCCCGTGCCGCGGCTCGTGGCCTCGCACGAGCAGTTGCCCGCGCTCGACGGCCGCCATGTGCGCATCTTTGCGGCCCTCGAGGGCTATACCCTCCACGACCCGGCCGGGCCGGGCCAGGCGCCACCCCAGGTGTGGACCGAGCTAGGCGCCGCCGTCCACCGCCTGCACTCCATCCGCCTCGACGCCTTTACCTCGCGCCTCGACGGCTCCGCCCCTGCCTTCGCCACCTGGGATGCGTACCTCGCCTACCGCATCCCACAGATCGACGGGCGGGCGCGCGCCTGCGCCTGGCTCGACGATCTCGACCTCGATCCACTCTGGGACGCCCTGCACGCCGCGGCATGGCGCCTGGCCCCCGTCATTCGCCCCGGCCTCACCCACCGCGACCTGCACGTCGACAACATCCTCATCTCTCCCTCCGGCGGCCTCGCGGCCATCCTCGATTGGGACCAGGCGGAGGCCTGGGACCCCGTCGCCGACCTGGTCAAGCTGCGCTGGCTGCTGTTCGAAGAGGTGCCCGGCTCTGAAGCGGCCTTTATCGAAGGCTACGGCTCGCCCGCCGCCGTCCACCCCCACCTGGAGGAGCGCCTGGACATCGCCGGCGTGGTCGAGCTCGTCAACACGATCGCCGGTCATCTGCCCCACGAAGCAGTTGCCGTCCGCCGCCTGCGGGCGCGCCTTCAGGCCGTGACCGCGTCGGCGGGATGGCCTGCTGTGCCACGTTCGCGAACGGGCGGACCGCCCGGAGCGAGCGAGTGAATATACCCCAAAATATACCCCTGGTCTGTACCTCGATACATTGACACAGCCCGCAATGCCTGATACATTGTAATCACTCCTTCAACGCTGCAGGCCGCATTTCTCCCCGCAGCCGCGGGGGGTAGTCAGGAGTTGACATGGAAACAAAGGAAACGTCAGAAAGCCAGGGGTTGCGAAGCTGGACGTGGCTCCTGCTCTTTGTCGTGCTCGGCGCGATGGTTTTCCTGTTCTGGCAGTTGTCGCCTTCGAATGCGTTCAACATTCCATATAGCAGTTTTGTCGAGCAGGCGGAGGCAGGAAACGTGGCGCGGGTACGGATTGCCGGAGACAAGATCGCAGGCGCTTTTGTGGAACCGGTGCCGGCCGGGACGTTGGGAGTGGAGGCCCGGGTGGCGCAGGTACAGCCCGCCCAGGGGGTCAACGCCGGGACGCGCACCAATCCACCTCAAGCCGAGCCGCCAACCTTGACCGAGTTTCGCACCGTTTATCCCGAGGCGGTGGGCGACGAAGGCCTGATGGCGATTCTCGCGTCGAAGGATGTGCGTGTGGACGTGGCGTCGCCCGGGATCTCGTGGCCGCTATTGCTGCTCAATGGGCTGCCTATTTTACTGATCATCGGCCTGTTTCTCTGGATGCGCCGCCGGCCGGCCGCCGATGGCTCTTCCGGCTACCTGAACTTTACGCGCAGCAAGGCCCGCCGTTATGGCGATCAGCAGTCCGTGGTCACCTTTGACGACGTCGCCGGTGCGGACGAAGCCAAGGCGGATCTGGCCGAGGTGGTCGACTTTTTGCGGCACCCTGCCCGCTACCGCGACATTGGGGCACGCATCCCGCGCGGTGTCCTGCTCGTCGGCCCACCGGGCACCGGCAAGACGCTGCTCGCACGAGCCGTGGCCGGCGAAGCGCACGCTCCTTTCTTTAACCTGAGCGCGTCCGAGTTTGTCGAGATGTTTGTCGGCGTCGGTGCCGGCCGCGTGCGCGACCTCTTCCAGCAGGCCAAGGCCGCCTCGCCGGCCATCGTCTTTATCGACGAGATGGATGCCGTGGGGCGCCGCCGGGGGGCCGGGATCGGCAACGTCAACGACGAGCGCGAGCAGACGCTCAACCAACTGCTCGTCGAGATGGATGGGTTCGACGAGCGCAGCGAGGTGATCGTCATCGCCGCCACCAATCGCGCCGACGTGCTCGACCCGGCGCTGCTGCGGCCCGGCCGGTTCGACCGCCAGGTCACCGTGGGCCTGCCCGACCGGCGGGGGCGCGAGGGCATCCTCGCCGTTCACACCCGCAGCCTGCCCCTGGCACCCGACGTCGACCTGGCGCTGATGGCGCGCAAGACGATCGGCTTTAGCGGGGCCGACCTGGCGAACGTGTGCAACGAAGCGGCCATCCTGACCGCGCGTGAAACTCGCACCGAGATCACCCTGGATGACTTTGAAGAGGCGGTGGACAAGGTGATGATGGGCGACGTGCGGCTGCTGCTGCTCAACGAGCACGACCGCAAGATCATCGCCTATCACGAAGCGGGGCACGCCGTCGCCGCCTGGATGACCGCCGCCGCCGACCCCGTGCACAAGGTGACCATCGTCCCGCGCGGCCAGGCACTGGGCGTGACGGCGCAGCTCCCCGGCGAGGATCGCTACAACTATACGCGCACCTACTTGATGGCACGCCTGATGGTGATGCTGGGCGGGCGGGCAGCCGAAGAGCTGGCCCTGGGCGACATTACCACCGGCGCCGAGAACGACCTGAAGCAGGCCACTTTTCTCGCGCGCCGCATGATCGCGCGCTGGGGCATGGGCAGCATCGGCCTGACCGCCTTTGACGGCAACGGTGGCGGCGAGCCGGCGCTCGGCTGGGATGGCATGGGCCGCGAGTACAGCGAGACCATGGCGACACGCATCGACGAGGACGTGGATCGCCTGCTGGCAGCAAGCCACGGGGCGGTGTGCGACCTGCTCACGTCGCAGCGCGCCAAGCTGGATGCTCTTGCCCAGGCGCTTCTCAGTGACGAGACGGTAGGCTACGAACAGCTCGTGACGATTCTCGGCCCGCGCGACGAGGTTGCGCTCTTTACCCCTTCCTGAACGAGGCGTGCTGCGCCACCGCACTCACGCCAGGCCGCGCACCTCGCGCTCGAGCTGCTGGAAAAAGCGCACCATGAACGCGTGCCGCTCCTCCGCCAGTTGCCGCGCGCTCTCTGTCAGCAGCCGCTCTCGGATGCGCGCCAGCTTGTACACGTACTCGTGGGCCGGCGTGTGCTCGGCCCGGCTGGCCGGCGTCTCCTGGTAGCCGTCGGCCACCTCGGCCCACAACCGCTGGCCGTGCTGACCGCCATAGTGAAAGGCGCGCCCGATGCCGACCGCACCGATGGCGTCGAGCTTGTCGGCGTCGTGCAGCACGCGCGCCTCGACCGTCGCGGGCTCGGGGCCGCCGCGAAAGCGGTGCGCGGCGATGGCGTGGGCCACGGCCTCCACCTTGCCGGCTGGCTGATCGATCAGCAGGTGCCGCGCTATCTCGGCACCTGCCTCGGCATGGTCATGCCCACTTTTGCCCCGCGCGGCATCGTGCAGCAGGGCGGCGGTCCGCACGATCTCCAGATCGGCACCCTCGGCGCGCGCCAGGCGCTCGGCCAGGGCGAGCACACGCAGCACGTGGTCAAAGTCGTGGACCGCTTCTGCCCCCGCATACTGCTCGCGGGCCTGTTCAACCGTGATCATCTCTTGTTCCTCCATCGGGCCGGTCAGGGTATCAGGCCCCAGTATACTCGTTCGCCCAGATACGTCAACCCGGGCTGTCAGCTAACCGTCCGGTATCGGGCAGGGTAGATCGCTTGCCTGGTACCCACAGGCGTGCTATAATCGATGCACCGGGTTATGGGAGGGAGTATGACCGATCGATTGGTGGTATTGATGACGGCCGGCTCGCAGGAAGAGGCGGACAGGATCGCGGGCGAGCTGGTGGCCGCCAGGCTGGCCGCGTGCGTGAACGTGGTGCCCGGCATCACCTCTGTCTACCGCTGGCAGGGGGAGGTGCAGCGGGACCAGGAGTGGCTGCTCATCGCCAAGACCCGGCGCGAGGCACTCGACAGGCTGGTGGCGCGCGTGCGCGAGATCCACAGCTACGACGTGCCGGAAGTCGTTGCACTGCCGGTGGTCGACGGGAGTGAAGCGTATCTGCGCTGGGTCGACGGAGAGGTAGATTGGTAGATTGGTAGATTGGTAGATTGGTAGACTGGGAATTGGGGGGTTGAGGCTCGTGGTGACGCAGGCCAGGACCCAGGAAAGAGTGGAGTAGGACAGGAGGGGGACAACGATGCGCGAGTTGGTGCGCCGGGTGATCAGCGAGTTCAAGTCGGTTCAGTTGCAGGGACAGAACGAGGGATATGTGCTCTTTAGCGGGCGTGAGCCCGACACGCGCGAAAAGGTATCGATCAAGATCCTGCCTCGCGTGCTCGAATCGGATCCCGGTGCCGAGCGCGCGTTCGAGTCGACGGCACGCGCGATCCGGCAGCTCAACCATCCTAATCTTGTGCCGGTGCGCAAGGTGGGCCACGAATCGGGCCTGCCCTACCTGGTGACGCGGGCGATCGAGTCGGGCCAGTTGCTGACCGACCGGCTGCAAAAGGGATGGACGGTGGACGAGGCCGCCGATGCCGTGATCCAGATCGGGCACGCGCTCGAGCACGCGCACAACAAGGGGCTGGTGCATGGTGCCCTGACCCCTGAGGACGTCATCGTCCAGCCTGACGGTAGAATCCTCGTCGCCGACGTCGGCATGGCGGACCTGAGGCGGCTGGTGGGTGCCACGGTCAAGCAGGCCGCCTCGCCCTTCGTCGCACCGGAGGTACAGCAGGGCGTGCGTGGCGACGCGCGCGCTGACGTCTATTCTCTGGCCGCGATCCTCTACCGTTTGCTCGCCGGCCGCCCACCGCAGATAGTCAAGGGCGAGGTGATGCCACCCGGCCGCTTTAGCGCCGACGTGCCGCCAGAGATGGACCAGGTGCTCATGCGTGCGCTTGCAGCCGACCCCGATCAGCGCTATCCCGACGTCAAGGCGCTGGTCGCGGCGCTGGGCGGCGTCAAGATCGTGCCGGCAGCCGAACGGCTCCGGCCTGTCACACCCGGTGGCCGGTGCTCGAAATGCGGCGCCGAAAACCAGACCGGCCGCTTCTGCCGCAAGTGCGGCACGGCGCTGGCCCAGCCCAAGCCGGCGACCGCGAGCCAGCCACAGCCCAAGCCCATGACCGGCAGCCAGCCACAGCCCAGGCCGGCAACTCCGAGCCAGCCGCGGCGCGGTCAGGACAGGCAAGCTGCTACCCGCCAGCCGCCCGAGCGCTCTATTCTGGACGAGCCGATCCAGATCACGCGCATCGAGGTGGGCCGCATCGAGGTCGGCAGCGGTGTGGAGGTGGAGGACACGGTGATCGCGCGGCCTATGCAGGTGGCGAGCGGTGCCCTCGACGTCGAGTTCCCCGCCCCGATCGAGATGCCGCGTCTCGACCTCGACGCGCTGTGGCCCACCACGGGCGACGGCCTGCCGATCACGATGCCCGAGCCGCCGCCGATCCCCGAGATCGATTGGGCCGAGGTGGCGCCGCCGATGCCCGACGTGCCGACCATCGAGGACATCCCCATCGCCGAGGTGCAGAGGCGCGAAGCAGAAATGCGCAGGCGCGAGGCGGAGGTGGCGGCACTCGAAAAAAAGACCGCGGCGCTCGCCGAGCAGACCGCCGCGCTCCAGGAGAACACCGGCGCCTGATCCACCGGGCGATGAGAGCTGCGCCTCTCACACCTCGACCGCGGCGGCCGGGTTGTTCTCAACGTGGGCAGCCGGCGCGAGTTGGTGGAGCTGCGCGGCGAGCCTACCCGGATTGAGGAGGAGTGCATGCGGCGAGTCGTGTACAGCGTAGCAGCGAGCCTGGATGGTTACATCGCCGGGACCGGCGGCGAGTTCGATTGGATCCCGGAGGAGCCCGAGATCGACTGGGCGGCCTTTATGGGCCGCTTTGACACGGCCCTGATGGGGCGGGGCACGTACGAGGTCATGGTCGATCCTCAGACACGCGCCGTGCTGCCCGAGATGCGGGTTTATGTTTTTAGCCGCACGCTGCGCGCCGCCGATCACCCCCAGGTGACGGTCATCGCCGACAACGTGGCCCAGGTGGTGACCGGGCTGCGCGAACAGCCCGGCAAGGACATCTGGCTGGTGGGCGGCGGCGTGCTCTTTCGGAGCCTGCTCGACGCGGGCCTGGTGGACGTCGTCGAAGTAGCCGTGGTGCCGATTCTCCTCGGACAGGGAATTCCCTTGCTGCCGGCCGTATCACCCCCGACTCGTCTCGCACTCGTCGACAGCCGGGTGTACCCGAGTGGCATCGTGCTGTTGACGTACAACGTCGGCGGGTAACCGAGCGTGACCTTTATCAAGGGGCTGGACCTGGCGGAGCGGTTCTACAAAGAGGCGGTCGGCCCGATCGTGGCGGAGCGTTTTCCCGACCTGGCCTACTCGGCCGCCCTGATCGGCGAGGGGTCTGACGTGCTTGGGTTCGACACGCCCCAGTCGACCGACCATGACTGGGGGCCACGGGTGATGCTCTTCCTGCCAGAGGCAGACCAGGCCGAGCGGCGGGAAGAGATCGATCGCGTGCTGCGGGCCGAGCTGCCGGTCGAGATCGCGGGTTACTCGACGAATTTGGGGTGGCACGAGGACGGCAGCCGGGTGATGGTGGCGGTCGAGCGTGGTCCCGTGGAGCACCGCGTGACGTTTCACACCGTGCAATCGTTGTTCACGGACGGCCTGGGCTTTGACCCTGCGGGGGAAATCCGGGCCGTGGATTGGGTCAGCGTGCCGGACCATCGCCTGCTGGGCCTGACGGCGGGGCGCGTGTTTCACGACGGCCTGGGGCAGTTGGAGACCGTGCGGGCCAGGCTGCATTACTACCCACGCGACGTGTGGCTCTATTTGCTGGCAGCGCAGTGGCGGCGCGTCGCGCAAGAAGAAGCGTTCATGGGCCGCTGCGGGCAGGTGGGCGACGACCTGGGCTCGCGGCTGGTGGCGGCGCGGCTGGTGCGCGACCTGATGCGCCTCTGCTTCTTGATGGAGCGCCGCTACGCTCCCTACATCAAGTGGTTCGGCACGGCGTTCGCGCAGCTCGACTGTGCAGCACAGCTTTTGCCGAGGCTCACCTCCGTCCTCGAGGCGAATTCGTGGGAGGCACGGCAGGCGCAACTGTCGGCAGCGTACGAGGCCGCCGCGGCGATGCACAACGGGCTCAAGATCGGTGCGCCGCTGGGAGCGGAGGTGTCGCATTTTCACAGCCGCCCGTTCCTGGTGATTCACGCCGACCGGTTCGTCGATGCCATCCGGGCCGAGATCGGAAGCGACGAAGTGCTGGCCCTGCCCACGCACCTGGGCTCGGTGGACCAGTTCGTCGACTCGACGGATGCGTGGAGCTATCTGCAGCGGATCGGCAAGGTCTACCAGGACACCGACTCGGTCAATGCCCCACGTTGAGGAGAACCATGCGCACCGAACAGGAAATGCTCGATCTCATTCTCAATACCGCTCGGCAGGACGAGCGCATCCGGGCCGTGATCCTGAACGGCTCGCGCGCCAACCCCAACGCGCCGCGGGACCCGTTCCAGGATTTCGACGTGGTGTACGTGGTGACCGACGTGGAGCCATTCAGGCACAACCTGCAATGGATCGACCGTTTTGGCGAGCTGATGATCTTGCAGTTGCCGGACGAGATGCAAGACCCTCCGCCGGCGCCAGGGCGGGATGATTCGTTCTGCTACCTGATGCAGTTCGCCGACGGCAACCGGATCGACCTGGGCCTGTGGCCCGTGGCCAGGGCAGACGAGATCGAGCGCGACAGCCTGAGCATCCTGTTGCTGGACAAGGACGGCCTCGTCGAGCCGTTCGATCCACCCAGCGATCGAGACTACCTGCCGCGGCCGCCCACGGCCAAGGCGTTCGCCGACTGCTGCAACGAGTTCTGGTGGGTGTCGCCGTACGTGGCCAAGGGGCTGTGGCGGCGCGAGATCGTCTATGCCAAGCACATGCTGGACGAGTATGTGCGCGAGCAACTGGCGAAAATGCTCACCTGGTACGTGGGCGTAGAGACGGACTTTCAGAGCAGCCCCGGCAAGCTGGGCAAGTACCTCGAGCGCTACCTGTCGCCCGAGCTGTGGCAGATGCTGCAAGACACCTACTCGGATGCCAGCTACGAGCGCACGTGGGAAGCACTGTTCACCATGAGCGACCTCTTTCGCCGGCTGGCACTGCACGTCGCGGGGCATCTCGGGCTCGAGTACCCTCACGGCGATGATGCGCGCGTGAGCGCCCACCTGCGCCACGTCAAGGACCTACCGCGAGACGCGCAAGAGATCTATTAGTATCGTCCAAAGTCGGGGGGGATGTAGGGCGGATTGGCAATCCGCCCTACATCCCCGCTGTGTATTGCGCCTCTTCCTGCTTGACGCGCAGGAAGGCGATGACGTTCTCGATGTCCTGCGCGCTGAGGATGGGACCCCAGGCGGGCATGGCGGTACCGGGCCGGCCGTGCGTGATCACGTCGCGGAAGAACTCGTCGGGCTGGCCGCGTAGATCCTCGCGCACCAGCGATGGGCCGAGTGCCCCACCCTCCGCTTGCTCGCCGTGGCAGCTCGCGCAGTTCTGGGCAAAGACGGGCTCGCCGGCAGCAGGGTCACCTTCGGCCACGGGCACTTCGGTGCCGGCCGGGGTCACCTCGGGTGCGGGGGTGCGGGTGACGCCGGGCGCGGCGCCCGGGTCGCGCACGCCCTCGGGCTGCTCGCCCTGCCAGTTGAGCACGAACCGGGTCAGGTCCTCGATCTGGTCGTCGCGCAGCGGGCCGCCATAGTCGTCGGCCCACGAAGGCATGCGCTGCGTGGGGTGACCGCCGGCGATGGTGAGGCTGACATAGTCGTGCACGGTGCCATAGAAGGAAATGTCTTCGCGCCCCTCCCAAATGTCCTCGACGTTGAGCGGCGGGTAGACGCCGGCCAGGCCCTCGCCGCGGCGGCCGTGGCAGCCGGAGCAGTACTGGTCGAAGAGGCGCCCACCTCGCGACACCGAGTTGCCGAGCTGTGTCGCGGTCTCGTCAACCATGCGGTCGGTTTCTCGAATAAAGACGACGAGGAGCAGTGCCACGAGCAGCACGGCGACGACGGTGGCGATGATCAGATTTCTGATGACGTTCATGCTCTCTCCTCCTCTACTCCGCCGGGCCTTCGGCGCGGTTTTGGTGGATGTAGGTGTACTGGTTAAAGTCATCCTCGGCGCCACCGGCCATCCAGGTCATATCGAGGTCGATACGCTTTAGCTCGCGCTGCCACGTCTGGATGGTGATCGTGGCGACGGCGTTTTCGAACCCGAACCTTTCCTCGATCTCGGCGACCTCTTCTTGCAGAGCAGTCATGAGGGCGTCGAGCTCGCCGGCGGGCTCGAGAGATCCTTCTTCAAAAGCCGCGGTGCTGTAGGTGCCGTCGACGAGCTGGTTCCACGGCACCTCGTGGATCCTGCCTTCGCGGTCGTAGGGCACGAATTCGAGGGCGAGCTCCATCTCGGGCGTGGCCTGGGCCTTGTAGGCGGGTGTGCCCATCCAGGTGAGGATGGCGAGGATGGCGAGGACCACGGCACCGACGCCAAGGGCGATCCTGCGGTCCTGGGGGCGGCGGCTCGGGTTGCGGTCGACGTAGGGCAGCAGGAAGAGGAAGGTAAAGACGAACCCGGGGATGATCACGCCGTAGATGAACTTGCCCTCGATGATGCCGCCGAAAATGTCGGGCAGCTTGATCAGGCCCTGGATCCAGAGAAAGTACCAGGGGGCAGTGGCGTGGAGCGGCGTGACGAAGGGGTCGGCGTGATCCTCGAGTGGGGCCTCGAAAAAGGTGACCACGGCGATGACGGTGATCAGGAGCGCACCCAGGGTCCAGAGCGCCTCGCGGGACAGGACGTCGGGCAGGAAGGCGACGCGCTCTGTATCCTTGCGCTCGCCGGCATCGACAGAAGGGGGCTGGGAGATCTGCTGGCGGACGACCTTGTGGTAGTGGACGCCGAACATGATGGCCAGGACCGCGGGCAGGACGGCGACGTGGAGCGTGTAGAGGCGGATGAGGCCGAGCTGCCCGATCTCGGCGCCGCCGAACAGGAGCGCCTGGATGTTGGCGCCGATAACCGGGATCGAGTCGGCCATGCTGGCGCCGATGGTGACGGCCCAGTAGGCGAGCTGGTCCCACGGCAGCAGGTAGCCGGTGTAGCTAAAGAGCATGGTGGTGAGCAGCAGCACGACGCCGACGGTCCAGTTAAAGCTGCGCGGCTGCTTGTACGACGCGGTGACAAAGACGCGCAGCATGTGGAGCGCGACAATGGCCACCATCAGCTCGGCACCGAGGCGGTGCACGTCGCGCATCAGCTTACCAAAGGGGACGTTGCCCATGATCTCGAGAATGTCGAAATAGGCGGTGTCGACTGATGGCTTGTAAAAGAGCATCAGCAAAAAGCCGGTGACGCCCAGCACGACCGCAAAGAATACGCTCAGCCAGCCCAGGGCAAAGGTGTAGGTGAACTTGGTGACGCTCTCCCAATACCAGCGGGGCTTCATGTGAACCCAGAAGCTGATGTTGTGGGGCTTGTAGCGTGGGTTGGGCCGGGCCGGCTCCTCGCCCTGGAACATCTCGCGCAGGTCGGTGGGGCTGAGGCCGGCAAATACCGAGGTGAGGTACTCGTGCAGCCAGGGACGGATGCGGGTGCGGAATGGCGGTTTCTCCTCGGCAGGCGCTTGTTCTGTCATTTCTCCTCCCTCTTTTGTGTTTGACCGCCGGCTAGACGGAGCGGTTCTCGCCACGGATGCGGTTGGCGGTATCGACGACGACCTGTCCGTCGACGACCTCGACGGGGAATCGATCCATGTCGCGCGGCGCGGGCGAGGCGACGAGGGTGCCGTCCATGGCGAATTGCGAGCCGTGGCATGGGCACCGGTAGCCGTCGTCCTCTACGTGGCGGACAAGGCAGCCCAGGTGAGTGCACACCTGGTAGAGGGCCCGGAACTCGCCGTCGATGTTGACGAGAAAGAACTTGCCCTCGCGTATCGCCGTGACCGAGCCCGGCGGAAACTCGTCGGCGGCGCCGACGATGAATCGGCCGCCGAACTCGCCCTCCTTGAAGCGCGGGTAGGCATAGGCCAGCGTGGCCCCTCCCGAGCCGGCCAAAAAGAGGGCGATGGAAGAGAACCAGGCATACCAGATGAACTCGCGCCGGCTGACGCCCCTGGTCTCTTCGACCTCGACTTCGTTCACTTCTTCAGTCATGCTCGTCCCGATCTCCTTTCTAGAAGAAGCTGCAAACCCTATTCGGTTGTGCCAAGTTGGAATGGGCGCGGAAATTTGCGATCGGCGGCGATCATGGGGCCTTCACTGACCTGAAGCCGCGCCCCTGTTTAGGCAGGGATGGACCCTACCGTGGGAGATTATAACACGAGTTCGGGAAAATAGGCAAGTGGGGAGAGGGGTTTGTTAATGGGCCGGTTGGTTGGGTGGCCCCGCCCCAGTAGTGTGAAGCAATCTAAAATCCAAAGTCCCAGACGAGGGGAAGATAGATGCGGTAGGGCGTACAGACGTGGATGGGGACGGTGGCGGTGACGGCGCCCGGCGGATGACGGGCACGGGCGGCCACCCCCGGCCCGACCAGGCGGCTCCCGGCCACCCGCCCGCCTCGGACGGC
>DATHUZ010000118.1:0-1779 GCA_035461725.1 Anaerolineae bacterium | reverse complement strand
CGGTGCCGACGCGATGGTCGTCATCTGCCCCTTCTGCGACATCATGTACGAAATGCAGCAGAAGCGCATAGAAAAGATCTATGACTCGGAGTACAAGCTGCCGGTCCTCTACTACCCACAGGTGCTGGGCATGGCACTCGGCCTGTCGGAAGACGAGATCGGCCTGAAGCTGAACCGGGTCAAGTCGCGCAAGATCATGCAGATTGCCAAGGGCCGTTAGGCCCCGGCCGACAGGGATGCCCGGGCGGTAGCCCGAGTGAGAGGCTCGTATCGTTCGATGGCGAGGCAGGCTCTACGGGGGAGCGATTGATGACAGACTCGGAAGCAGGTGTGGGGTTGGCAGCAAACGAGTCGGTGGCAAAAGAGGCGCCCGTAGGCGCCGCGTTGGTGGTGGGCGGCGGCATCGCCGGCGTCCAGTCGGCGCTTGACCTGGCCGAGTCGGGCGTAAAGGTGTACCTGGTCGAACGCAGCCCGGCGATCGGCGGCAAGATGGCGCAACTCGACAAAACTTTCCCGACCAACGACTGTGCCATGTGTATCCTCTCTCCCAAGCTGGTCGAGGCCGGCCGCCACCGCAACATCGAGATCCTGCCCACCACGGACCTACTGGGGTTGGAGGGTGAGCCGGGACATTTCCGCGCTCTCCTGCGGCGGCGGCCGCGCTACATCGACCTGGAGAAATGCACCGCGTGCAACGACTGCGTCGACGTGTGCCCCGTCACGGCTCCCAGCGAGTTCAACCAGGGGCTCTCCACGCGCAAGGCGACCTACAAGCCGTACCCCCAGGCGGTGCCTAGCGCCTACGTCATCTCCAAAAAGGGCACCAGCCCGTGCAAGGCGACCTGCCCGGCGGGCACCAGTGCGCAGGGCTACATTGCTCTCATTGCCGAGCAGCGCTACGAGGAAGCACTCGAGGTCATCAAGCAGTACAACCCCTTCCCGGCGACCGTCGGCCGCGTCTGCCACCACCCATGCGAGACCGAGTGTAACCGGGGCAAGCTCGACAGTCCGGTAGCGATCTGCGCGCTCAAGCGATTCGTCGCGGACACGGTCTATGCCAGTCACGAGGCACACACTCGAGAGCTGGTGACGCGCGAGCTGCGGGCCTATCCCGAGGCACCCGCGGACTTGCCGCCGGAGGATCGGCGCAGGGTGGCGATCGTCGGGGCCGGGCCAACGGGGCTGACGGCCGCGCACTTTTTGGCGCGCATGGGCTATCAGGCGACCATTTTCGAGGCGCTGCCCGTCGCCGGTGGCATGGCGCGCGTCGGCATTCCTGCCTACCGCTTGCCGCGCGAGGTGCTGAACTACGAGATCGACGAGATCCTGAAGCTGGGCGTCGATCTGCAGCTGGAGCATCCCATTCGCGACGTCAATCACCTCTTTGCCGACGGCTTTGCCGCCGTCTTTCTCGCCATCGGCGCGCACGAGCCACAAAAGCTGCAAATCCCCGGCGAGGACGTGACCAAGGGCGTGTTTCACGGCGTGCCCTTCTTGCGTGCCGTCGCCCTGGGCCAGAAGGCGCGCCTGGGGCGCCGGGTGGTGGTGGTCGGCGGCGGAAACACGGCCATCGACACCGCGCGCACCGCGCTGCGCCTTGGCTCGCGCGAAGTGACCATCGTTTACCGCCGTACGCGAGCCGAGATGCCCGCCAACTCGTGGGAGATCGACGAGGCGCTGGAAGAGGGAGTCCGCCTCGAAACGCTGGTGCAGCCTGTCGAGGTCATCCCTTCCGACGACGGCTATATCCATGCCGTGCGCTGCGTGCGCATGCATCTC
>DATHUZ010000117.1:0-4929 GCA_035461725.1 Anaerolineae bacterium | reverse complement strand
CAGAGATGAGACCACCGGGCAGACGGACAAATCGAACCGTGATGCCGGCGCCTCGCAATAAGGTTACAAAATCATTCAGATCGGCGATTGCGTCATTTACCGATTGATAGACCTGGGGAACCCCATCCGAGACGCGGGCGGGGAACCATGCACCGTGTCCTCTATCCGGGTGCATAGAATGGATGGCGATTTCCTGCCCTTGACTCTGAAGTTGGGCTAAATTGCGCAGTGAGGCTTGAAGCGTCTGCCCTGCCCCCAGCCGATTACGCATAATAAACCATGTGCCGGGTCGAGAACCCAGAGCTCGCTGCATCCCGCTGGTGAAGGCTGTGGGCCCGTCGTCCAAGGTCCATGCGATGCGGATCACACGGTACGGATTGGATGGGTTCGTGCTGCCGCCAACACGCATTGGCGTTGGTACGGCGGTGGTTTGCTGTGGAGGCTGCGATCCTGGCGGCGGCTGCTGTGCTCCTGACGGCTGCTCCTGTTCACGTGACCGTGGCCGCTGTTCTCCCGTCTGCGGCTGCTGTTCGCGCGACGGCGGCGTCTGACGTGGGGTGCTCGCGCGTCCAACCACATGGTATCGTTCCTGGCCGTTTATGCGCATCGTCTCAATTCGGGTCTCGGTCCAGCCATGGTCGCGGCGGGCACCTTCGACACGATCCTCGGCGCCCTGCACATCGTCATAGTAGTAATGGCGATCTCCTACCACGTCCCACTGCCAGTCCCCCTCCTCGCGTGCCACGTGTAGCCCTGGCACAGCAGCCGTGATGGCGATCGGGCCACGGCTGCCGCCGCTCTGTTGGATGGTGTGGGTCAGCTCATGGGACAACAGGCGCCGACCGCTCGCTATGCGTGGATGATACTGGCCTGGACCAAAAACCACGTGGTTGCCGACCGTATAGGCCCTCGCCTGCAATGCCTGCGCCGACATTGAAGCTCGCGCATCCGTGTACACCCGCACCTGGCTGAAATCATGGCCGAACCGGCGCTCCATGGAAACACGCACGTCCGGGTCGAGCGGGCGGCCCCGCGAGCTCAGCACGTCATCCACGATGGGCGGTGCAACACCGCCCGTCTCGCCGCCGCCAACGCGCCGCTGCACAAGCGGTTTCGCCTGCAGCAGTCTCTCCTCTTCTTCCTCTTCCTCGGCCATCTGCCGCTGCACCCGCAGCGCCGGCATCCGCATCACCTGCTCTGCCACCCTGTCCGCTTCCCGCTCGAACGGGTCGCCCGGCTGGCTAACGCGCAGCTTGGCCTGCAGCGTCCCGCCGAGCCCACGCCCGCGCCGGCACCCTGCACACTCCCCTGTCGGTCCCGCCGCGCTGCCGCACGCGCACGGTCGCCGGAGCATCTCACGCCCCGGCTTTGGCTGCGTGACTGCCGCTGGTGATACCACCCTGTGCGCTGTCGTGCTCATCATCCCTGCCATCGTCTCCCAACCCGCTAGAACGGCATATCCTGTTTGCCGACAGGGATCGGACCGGGTGCGACTTGGTTCATCGCGCCCGTCTTTCTCTGCCACCTGCCGTTCACCTTCTCGAGCCACACGCTCGAGTGCCACGAAAGAACGTCGGACGCCCGGGTCCAGCTCCCTGCGCCCACCTTCACCACGACCCACTCTTCGAAACTGTGCTTGCGCACGTATTCGCTCGTGCCCCTCGGCAGCGGGTGCACGTCCGTCGGATCGAGAGAGGAGAACCCTGGCGCGTCAACCGAGTAGATGTGATTGAGCCGCGGATCGGGGGTCAAATCCTCGTCGCTGTTCCCCAGTGTGTCGTCGTCCGTGCCCGGTGCATCGTACTCGATCTGTCGCCACGCGCCGTTTCCGACCCAGGTCCCACTCTCCCTCGTGCGCTTAAAGTCGTACCTGGCGCCGGGACGATGCCCCGACACATCGCCCCGCAGCTCCATCGCGTTTCGTGCCGCCGACAGGTCCACCCCCAGGCTCTGAAATTCCGGACCACTACACACCTTGCACTGGTTATCCGCACTGATCGAACCGCTCGTGCGCATATTCTCATCGCGCAGATTCACCCATGGCGCGGCCGCACCCGTTGGCGCCTGGTGTGCCGGGGCGAACCGGCTGCGCAGCCGCTCCAGCAGCTCCTCCCTCGTTTTCCGGCCCCGCGCCACCTGCTGGAAGCGCGCCTGGAGTTGCTTTTCTCTCTCCGTGGTCGCGTCTCCCGTCAGGTCCGCGTACACGCGTTCTGCCTCGAGGTGCCCCATTCTCTCGAACAAGCTCAGGAGCAGTTCGCGGCGCACGGAACGCGACAGCCGCTGGAAACTCTCCGCCACGACGTCCTCCCCTGTCGGGCGCATGATTCGATCCAGCAGCACCCGCGCATCCGCCGGGCTCAAAACCCGGATTTCAAACGCGAGACTCTGCCTCCGCCCCGCCAGGCGCGGGTCCTCCGGGTCGACGAACCGCTCCTTCAACAGATCCTCGACGCGTGCCAGATCGCGCTGGATGACCCCTTGCGGCGCTGTGCCGCCCTCTGTGTGCCCATCGCCCCACTGCTGCAGCACGTGCGTCAGCTCGTGCGCCAGCAGCCGCTTTCCGGCCCCCGTTTCCGGCGCGTATTGCCCTCTCCCGAACACCACGTCCCGCCCCACGGTGTAGGCACGCGCGTTCACCGCCCGTGCCGACTCGGCGGCCCTGGCATCGGTGTGCACCCGCACCCGGCTCAGGTCGTGCCCCAGACGTGACTGCATAAAGGCTCGTGTCCCCGGGTCGAGCGGACGGCCGGGCACGCGCAGTGCCTCGTGCACCACGCGCGGTGTGTCGCTCCCGTCCCCCGTGCTCGCCACCCGTCGCTGCACCAACGGCTTGGTCTGCAGCAGCTCCTCTTTGTCTTCCTCGTCTATCTGCCGCTGCACGCCCGGTTCCGGCATACGCATTACCTGCTCGGCCACCCGGTCCGCCTCCCGCTCGAACGGGTCCCCCGGCTGGCTGACGCGCAGCTTGGCCTGCACCACCCCGCCGGGCCCGTGCCCCCGCCGGCATGCAGCGCAGTCCCCCGTCGGCCCCGGCGTGGCGCCACATGCGCAACTGCGCAGCAGCATACCTTGCGGTCCACTCGTGGCTTGTAGCTGTCTCCGGATTGCCATCTGCTGGTTCATCACACCGATCCCTAGAAACGCCCGACCAGGCTGAGCGTCGCATCAGCCTTTTTCACGTCGGTCACGTCGTCCGGGTTCACCGCCAGGTCAAGGCCGGCCTCGAGCTTGACGCCCTTGCCAAGGTCGAGCTGGTAATCAATCACCAGCTCACCCTTGGCGAGCAGGTTCACGCCTTTGAACGTGATCCCGGTGCCCAATGCCAGCGCGCTCGCCGTGCCCGGTTCCGCGCCGAGGAACCGCAACCCACTTTCGAGCACGTTCTTTCCGAGCGCATAGCGCGCGAACGCACCCTCCAACAGCTCGGGACGGTCCGGGTAGAGCGTCGCGATCCGGTAGAAGTGGTGCCCGTACGTGTGCAGGTTGTCGCCAATGTCGTCGCTCAACTGCGTGGCCAACCGTGGAACGTCCGGGATCCTGGCCGGCTCGCTCGTGGGTTGGCGCTGCACCACTGGCGTGCGCACGTTTGTCACCTGCTGTGCCGCGTCGCCGCCTGGCCCGCGGCCGCGCCGGCATCCCCCGCACTCGCGCGTGGGTCCCCGTGTGGCGCCGCAGTCGCACGCGCGCTGCAGCACGCCACTGGGCTGCGGCGACGAGCTACTGCGTGCCTGGTGTGTCTGGATGCCCGTCTGCTTGCTCATGGCTTTGATCCCATCGTCGCACTCACGGGGCCGGCGACACAACGTTCTCGTGCCGGCCGTGGTCACGGTAGCGGACGAAATCGTTGGTCTGCACCCGACACCCACGGCCGGGTGTCAGGCTCCCAATAGAGAATGTCTGCTCGATCGCGTCGACCCGGCTGGCGCCAAGTGCGGCCGGCGGCGTGCGAGCAGGACCTGGTGTCTGCGGCGGCGGATTAAACCGGGGGAGGCCGCGTATGCCGATCACGTCGGTGACGATGCCATTCAGATCCACGTCGTAGCCCGCCCGGTGGCTCGGCACGGGCCAATTATTCGCAGTGTCATCCGTCTCGGTTCCGAATCGCTCGTTCATGGTACCGCCGATTATCGTCCCGCCGACGTTATCGACCATGCGGTACGACACGAAGGAGAGAAACCCGCCGTCCCAATCGCGGTCACGTGCCCCGATGACCCCGCGCGTGCTGGGCGCCAGTCGATGGGGCTTGCGCACGGTGAGCCGGCCAGTGTAGCTGGGCGCGGTGGGGTCCAGTCCTTCACTGACCCGCACCTCGACGTCGTCCGGGCGTACGCTGCCCGCCGTGCTTTTCAGCGTGATCTCGGGCCCCGTGTAACCGGTGAGCGAATACACCTTGTCGGCGCCCCTTGTGATAAACCACTCCAGGCGGTCGGGATCGGTGTAGCCGCTGGCGCGCAAGGTCGCCGTGGTGGAAAAGTAGCGCGGTTCCTCGCCACAGAAATACCAGAGGGCATCGTGTGTGTGACGCTTGACATGAACCCATGACAACCCTGCGGCAGGTGGCGTGCCAGCGGTTCCACCATCTTCCGCCCCGCGCTCACCCGGCCCACCGGCCGCCTCGCCTGGAGGGACCGTGCCTGCCTGCTCGAGCCCGGCGACCGGGGATGCGCCGCCGCCTTCCCCATCCAGCACCGCACCGGCAATCGGTGATCGGACCGGCGACTGTCGCAGCCCGGGTGCTCCACTGACCTCCCGGCCCATGCCTGTACGCCCCTCCTGCGGTTCATTCGGTGTGTACGCCGAGCGAAAAATCTGTTGTTGCTCGCGGATGCGGATCTTGGGCGTGGGCGGAAGCATGGTCGCGACTTGCTTCCAGTCTACATTCTCTGCACGAATGGCGCCCAGGAACCTGTTGGGGTCAAAGCCGGGTAC
>DATHUZ010000116.1:0-2423 GCA_035461725.1 Anaerolineae bacterium | reverse complement strand
GGCCACCCTGATCGCCAGCCGGGGCTGCCCCTTTCACTGCAGCTTCTGCTCCGAATGGCCCTTCTGGCGGGATGGCTGGCGGCCTCTCGACCCGGAGCACGTGGTCGAGCAGATCGACCTGGTGGTCAACCGCTACGGGCGCGACAATATCTGGTTCGGCGACGACTGCTTCAACATGGACCGCGACCACGTGGCGGCGATCTGTGAGGGCATTCTGCGGCGGGGCATCGAGGTGAACTGGTTCTACCAGGGCCGGGCCGACCTGCTGGTCAAGCACAAGGAGCTGCTGCCGCTGCTGCGCCGCGCCGGCAACCGCATGGTGCAGGTCGGCATCGAGGCCTCGAACGACGAGCAGCGGGCGGCGCTGAACAAACAACTGCGCACCGACACGGCCGAAGAGGCGGTGCGGCTGCTGCGAGCGCACGACATTGTGGTCCAGGGCATGTTCATGTGTGGGCTGCCCGACGACACGCCGCGCGCTTTCGAGGAAAAGGTGCGCATGGCCAACCGGCTCGAGATCGACTTTCCGGTGTTTGTGGTGTACACGCTCTTTCCCGGCAGCCACGACTATGAGCGGGCGCTGGAGGATGGGCGGGTCGAGTCGCCCCGGAACTATGCCCACCACGATATGGCCCACGTGCTCATCGCCCCCCGGGAGATGCACGAGCGGCAGGTGTACAACTATTTGCGCTGGGCGTGGACGACGGTCTATCTGAACCCGGTGCGACTGGTGCGCAACCTGACGTCGCGCAACAAGTGGCGGCGGCAGAATTGGTGGGGGATGCTGGTGTATATCGCCAAGCAGACGGTGCGCAACCTGGTGCCGAGGAGAGCTGCCAGGAGCAGGTAACGGGGCTGCGAGCCCGTTTGTAGTGTGCGCCCGCGTTTCTCCGGCGCTGAAGCGCCCACTATGAACCTGGGAGCACTTCTCCGGCAGGTGCTTGCGGGGTGAGGGAACAGGCTCCTGATTCAAGCTCGGCCAAAGTCGAGGTGCGCGATTCCCTCGAGCCAGTAGCGGAGCCGGGTGGTGCGCCCCTCCCGACCGATGCAGCGAAAGTAGGGTGGGTCGAAGGCGCGGATCAGGTCGCCGATGCGGTAGCGGGGCAGCACGGGGGTAGAGACGACGAGGCTGCCAATCTCGCCGGGGCGCATGTCGTGGAGCATCTTGACCTTTCCTCCTTTTTGAAGCACTTCGAAGAAGTAGAGGTCCAGGTTGGGCACGAGCAGGCGGCGGTCGTCGCGCTGCTGGGCAAAGGTGCCCTCGGTGGCGATGTACATCTCGACGATGTCGACGTGGCCATAGAGGGCACGCAGGGCCGGCGCCCACCGGGTGTGGATGCCGGGCACGCTGGTGGCGGCGAGGGCGCGCATGGACCAGAGGTCCTTCGGCAGCAGCTTGTGACGCTGATGGAGATAGTGCCCAAATTCGATGATGGATGGGCAGACGCCGGCGCACATGGTGACCGGGGCGTCTTGAGTGCGTTGGTAGACCATCTCGAAGCGGCGCTGCCAGTCGGCGCGGGATGTGCCGCCGCCCAGGGCGTCGATCTCTTGCTGGGGCGGCAGGATCTCGACGGGGGTGGCCTCGGCGGCATGGCGGATATAGATGCCGGAGCTGAACCCGTAGGGCGTCTCTTGCCCGGCGACGGTCATGGTGCCCATGACGGACGGGTAGTTGAGGTTGAGGCAGTAGCCGTCGATGGCGTCGAGCTGGCCGGTGCGGAGCAGGTGGTTGAGCAGGGCGCGGGCGGCGGCGACGCGGATGCCGAGGTCGGATTGGGTGATGGGGATGCGCTTGGGAGTGCCGCGGGTGGTGCCGCGAGTCATGGCCCAGGCGACGGGGGGCTCGGGCAGCAGGGCGTGGACCTCGCCGGCGACGACGCGGTCGATCCAGGGTTTGATCCGATCGTAGGTGACGATGGGAAAGGCGCGGCGGTAGGCGTCAAAGAGGCTGGCCGGGTCAGCACTGCCCGGCACCGGGCCGGCGGCCAGGTCGCAGAGGGCGGCGGCGTTGTGCTGCTGGCCGTAGAGGGTGCGGGTGTAGCCATCAAGAAGCCAGGCCAGGGTCTGGGCCTGGGTGCGCGCGGGGTCGTGCAGGCCCTCGTGCCAGAGGTTGACAAAGAGCTCGACAAACTCGGCGTATTGTGTCATCTTGTCTCCCAGTTGCGCGGCCGGAAAGCGGCCGTATTGGCTCCGACATTCTATCACATTCGGCCCTTCCTGGCGAACTGGACGCAGGCGACAAGACGCGCAACCCAGAAGTCGGCAGGCGGCCCCAGGGCTATTAGCAAAGTCGCTTGACGTGAGGCACTCGCTCCTAATGAACTGGCGCTACGTGGCTGGGGCTGCTTAAACGCAGAGACGCAGAGACGCAGAGAGAAGGAATAGCAGAGCCGGTTCTTTTGGTGATGAGTGGCGTGCGC
>DATHUZ010000115.1:0-3125 GCA_035461725.1 Anaerolineae bacterium | reverse complement strand
GGGTCTGTTTCAGAATCGCCGGTCAGAAGGGGTTATGCCGGGCGCGGATCGCATCGTGGGCGGTCGTCCAGCGCTGTTTCATCTCCTGCAGGTGGGCGGCGATCTCTTGGTCGAAGGGGTGGGGCGGGACGGGCGAGGCGGCCGGTTCTTCAGACCGGGCGCGGATGGTGGCCGCGTGCGCGGCGGCCAGGTGTTCTGTGAGGTCCTCGCCTTCCAGCGCCCAGACTTGGGCCAGGCATTCGTCGCAGATCAGAGTCCAGGGCACGATGAAATCGGCGGTCATCAGGCTGAACTGCTTCCGGCAGAGGATGCACTCGACGTCGCGCACGGCGAAACCCGGCATATTCTTGCCTACCTTGAAGATGGCTGTCATGGCGAGCGGAGCGAAGCAATCCCCCCTTACCGAGCTGGGGATTGCTTCGCTGGCGCTCGCAATGCACACTTGCGTCTTGTTTGTTAACGCGGGATCCAGAGCCTCTGGCCGGCATAGATGTAGTTGAGGTTGTAGATGCCGTTGGCGTTGGCGATGGTCCAGGGGCTGAGGCCGTAGCGCCAGGCGATGGCCGACAGGGTGTCGCCGTAGCGGACGGTGTACCAGAATCCACCACCGGGCGACGGCGGGCAGCAGCCGCTCGGGATCCAGAGCCTCATGCCGGCATAGATCCGGTTGGGGTTGGCGATGTGGTTGGCGTTGATCAGCGCCTGCACGCTCACGCCATAGTAGCGGCCGATGCTGGACAGGGTGTCGCCGCGCTTGACGACGTACCAGAACCCGCCGCCCGGTGGGGGTGGTGTGCCACCGCCGGTCGGGATGATCAGCCGCTGCCCGACATAGATCTGGTTCGGGTTACCGATGCCGTTGGCGTGGGCGATGGCCTGCACCGTGCTGCCATAGCGCAGCGCGATGCGGTAGAGGTTCTCACCACGCTGGACGACGTGGATGAGGCCACTCGCGTCGCGCGGCGCCGCCAACGCAGGGGGCGCACTGGCGACAAACAACAACGTGGCGACGACGAGAACGAGGAACAACTTTTTCATCACGGACCTCCTTTTTCGTTGAGTGTGGTGTGACCGGCCAGGCACCGGGCACAGAGACGATGACCGAGTAACCCGCGGCGACAATAGGAGAATGTCGGCGATGACACTACCACGACAAGGCACCCACAATGCCATTGAATTATACCATAACTATGGTCGAAAGACAAGAGCCAGATTCAGGGAGAAAAAAGAGTAAGCACCAAGTTACCAGGGACGAGGGAGAAGGAGCAGGTGACAGCCGGCGAGATACTTGCCGGCTGTCACTTGCTCCTTGTCTCCTTTGTGTTATACTTGTGTTGGGAGAGGACGACATCATGGCACGAGCCGACATTCGCATTCTGGGATCCGCGGATCTGGGCGCGCTCGAGGCGTTCCTGCTGCCGCGTGTCGAGAGCTCGATGTTTCTCATCGGCAACGTGCGCGCGGCCGGGCTGCAGGACAGGGGGGAGTGGTTCCAGGGGACATACGCCGGCGCGTACCAAGGGAGCGAGCTGACAGCAGTGGCCGCGCACTATTGGAACGGCATGCTGGTGCTCCAGGCGCCGGTGCACCTGCCGGCCGTGTGCCGGGCGGCGGTCGAAGCGTCAGGCCGCAGGCTGGGGGGGCTGATCGGGCCGGACGAGCAGGTGCTGGCGGCGCGCGAGGTGCTCGGGGTGGGCGACGAGGCGCTCCAGATGGACGAGGCCGAGTACCTGTACCGGCTCGATCTGGCCGGCCTGGTGGTGCCAGAATCGCTCGCCGGCGGGCAGGTGCGGGCGCGGCGCATCGAGGCGCGCGACGTGGAGCTGATGACGCGCTGGCGGGTCGAGTTCTCGATCGAGTCGTTGGACGAAGTGGAGAGCCCGGAGCTGTGGGCGATGCGGCGGGCCAACGTCGAGCGCTCACTGGCCGAAGGGCGCGCGTGGGTGCTGGAGGTGGATGGCACGCCGGTGGCGACGAGCGCGTTCAACGCGGCGACGCGCGAGGCGGTGCAGGTGGGTGCGGTGTGGACCCCGCCCGAGCTGCGCGGGCGCGGATACGCGCGCGCGGTGGTGGCGGCGTCGCTGCTCGACGCGCGCGCGGACGGGGTGCAACTCGGCATCCTCTTTACCGGGCAGGAGAATTTTGCCGCGCAGCGTGCCTACGAGGCGATCGGGTTCGAGCGCACGGGTCGCTACAGGCTGGCGATGCTGCGCCCGGAATGAGACGTGGATGAGCACCGAGTATAACCTGGCTGCCGTTCGCCGCCTGCTGCTGGTGGCGTTCACCGCCGAGGAGCTGCCCCGCTTTTGCCGTGACAGGGCGACTTTTGAGCCCGTGTGCGAGCGCTTGGGGCCAGGGCACGGCCTCGACGACATGGTCGACGAGCTGATCGAATATGCGCGCACGCGGCGGCTGCTCGACGAGCTGCTGGCAGCGGTGGAGGAGCACAATCCGCGGCAGTACGCCCTGTTTGCCCCTCACCTCGACGCAGGCGGCGAAGCGGGCACGGCCTCCACGCCAGCGGCCGATGTTTCGCCGCGTGCCTGGGTGCTGCTCTCCTTGCTCGCACTCGACCTTGGCCTGCTCGTGTTGGGGTTGTGGTTCGAGCTTGGGAGCCGGGGGCTCACTGCACAGCTCTGGACGTACTACCTTGTCATCGGCCTGGTCACGGGGGTCATTGTGCTTCTCTTGACCCTGGGCTGGCCCGTCGGCTGGGCGGCCGCGCTGCGCGTGCTCGACACAAAGCGGCACTGGACGTACGTCATCGGCGTGCTGACCGCCGCCTGCCTGTACGCCGCCGTCGCTGCCTACGCCGGCAGGCCGCCGGTGGTTCCACCGACCGCCTACCTGCAGTTGATCCTGGACAACGGGCCGGTGCCTGCCCAGCATGATTTCGAAGAGCTGCGCGCTGCGGTGCAGGCGGAGCTGGAGCATGCCCTGCCCAACGCGGCGCTGTCGCTGCGCGTGTTTGGCACCGGGTGTGGCGACACGCGCCGGCTGGTCGACTTTCGCAGGGGCAACGCGTTCGAGGTGGCGCACGCCGTGGGCAGCGTGGAGGTGGTGGGGCAGTCGGATTTGACCGAGGCGGTGCGCCGCGGACTCGACGACTTGCTCGCCCAGCCGGG